>CAUHFS010000006.1 GCA_959605475.1 uncultured Collinsella sp.
AGCCGGCCGCCCGCCTGCGCGGGGCGACCTCGGGCTGCATGTTTGTGGGAATTAGCTAACTGAAAGGCTTACACGTGAACGAAGAACCTCAAGTCCTCTACTGCGACGCCTGGCTCATGGCCATCGACAAGCCTGCCGGCATGATCGTCCACGGCGATGGCACCGGCGAGCGTACACTCACCGACTACGCCAGCGACCTGCTGCTGGCGATGGGCGACGGCTTTGCCGCGACCGACATGCAGCCGCTCAACCGCTTGGACCGCAACACCACCGGCGTGGTGCTGTTCTCGCTCGACAAGCAGACGCAGCCCGCCTTTGACCAGATGGTCATTGACCACGCTTTCGAAAAGCACTACCTGGCGCTCGCCGAGGGCAAAATCGACTGGAACGAGAAGCTCATCGACAAGCCCATCGCCCGCGACCGACACGACAGTCGAAAGATGCGCGTCGGCGCCAGCGGCAAGCCGTCTCAAACGCGCGTGAAGGTGCTCAAGCGCCTCAAGAGCCGCCGAGGTCTGCCCACGCGCTCGTATATCGATGTCGAGCTGCTCACCGGCCGCAAGCACCAAATCCGTGTGCATCTGGCGAGCGAGCGTCATCCCCTGGTAGGCGACGACCTGTACGGCACGCCGCTTCCTTGCGGCCTCATGCTCCATGCCCACAGCGTGTCCTTCACGCATCCCGTAACCGGCGAGCACATCCACATCGAAGCTCCCTGCCCCTGGGAGCCCTAAAACCCGCCAAAAAGGGACAGGTTTATTTTGGCAGGTTTTATCTGGGCAAACGTCAAAACCACCACAAAGGTTCCTGCCCCTTCGCGGTGGTTTTGGCCCTTAGCCGGTCCCCTGTTGCTAGACCGTGACGACGTTGTCCATTGCCCGGTACTTGGCGGGGACCTCGCCTGCGGTAATAATCGTTGCGTCGCGGAAGTCCGCGAACTTGACGGGCGCCACCATGCCAAATTTACTAGCGTCCGAGATTACGAAGCGTTTGGCCGTATGGCGCATCGAGATACGCTTGACCTGCGCTTCCTCGATATCGGGCGTCGTAAAGCCCTGTTCGGCGGCAATGCCGTTGGAACCCCAAAAGCCGCAGTTGAAGTTGTAGCGTTCTAGAGTTGCCAAGGCATCGGGGCCAACGAGCGCCTCGGTCTCGGGTTTGAGCTCGCCGCCCAGCACCACGGTACGCATACCCCGCAAAGCAAGGCGCTGAGAATGGAGCACGGAATCGGTCACGTAGGTGACATCTTCAAGGTGGGGAAGATGCTCGATGAGCCTGAGCGTCGTCGAGCCCGAGTCGATGTATACAAAGCTCTCAGGCTCCACAAGCGCCGCCGCACGGGCGCAGATACGCTCCTTGTCATCGTTATGGAGATCGCTGCGCTCATTAAGCGTTAGGTCGCGCGTCACGTGCGCGCGCTCAAGACTCGTCGCCCCACCGTGGACCTTGGCGATGCGATGCGCTCGGTCGAGCGTCTGCAGATCGCGCCGAATGGTAGACGCCGTCACGCCCAGGGCCTCAGCAAGCTCCGGCACGGTAACCGAGCCGGCCTGCTGCACCATCGACACGATTGCATTGAGTCTATCTTCCGCAAGCATCGCTTACTCCTCCTCGGGGTACACGACTCCCCAGTCGGCGCGAAGCTTGGTCATAAGCTCCATAACATCAGAAGCATAATCCAGCAGCTCGCGCTTGGAGTCGTCGCCGGCAACCGCCTTCTCCAGGTCGGCCATCTCGTAGCACAGTGCGTAGGCCTCGGTGCCAACGTGGACCTCCTCGCGGTGGCCGTCCACAGTCCACACGATGGTCGCGTGATCGGCACGCGGATATTCGTTGACCTCGATGTAACACTTGTCGAAGCTGATGACCGAGCGCTTGGGCTGCTTGGAGTGGAGCGTGAGGCTCACCACGCCCAGCTGCAGTTCGGCATTACGGCAGACGATGCCGCCCGCAACGTCAACGCCGGTCTCACAAGTGTTGCCAAGCGAAACAACCTCGGCGGGCTGGCTTGCCATAAAGAGGCGCATGACCGAAAGGGCATAGACGCCGATGTCGAGCATGGCGCCGCCGGCGAGGTTGCGGTTGTAGAAGCGATTGGTCAGATCGCCGTACTCCTTGTAGCTGCCAAAGTTGAGCTGTGCGAGATTCATACTGCCGAACTCGCCGGCGTCCATGCGACGACGCAACTCCTGATACAAGGGCATGTGAAGCACCGTGGTGGCGTCCATAAGGACCACGCTGTGCTCGGCGGCAATGGCACGGGCCTCATCGAGTTCAGCGGAATTGAGGGTAATGGCCTTCTCGCAGAGCACGTGCTTGCCGGCTGCCAGGGCAGCGCGCAGATAGGTGATATGAGTGTTGTGCGGGGTAGTGATGTAGACGGCGTCGATGCCAGGATCGGCGTAGAGGTCCTCAACCGTGTCGTAGACCTTCTCGATGCCATACTGCTCGGCAAAAGCCTGAGCCTTGGACGGCGTACGGTTGGCGACGCCCGCAAGCTTGCGACCGGCAAGAGCAAGGGACTGAGCCATCTGGTTGGCGATAACGCCGCAACCGATGACGGCCCAATGGAGCTCGGGAGCCGTAAAAATATCGTCGGGGAACGGCTTGTCCTGGACCGAAGCGAACGCTGCTTTGGCGGCTGCCGCGGCGTCGAGCGGAGCCTGCTTAGAATCTGCCATCATGTGCCTCCTGTGTCATAGAACGTCTTGCATTTCGGACAGCTCTATATTCGCACAGACACGCGCGTCTGTGCGCTTTTTTGCGTATCTCACCGCTAAACGGTCATTTTTGCCCCGTAAACGTCGCTTCTATACGCATATTCACGCAATCCAACGCACGCAAATACGCACAAATGCGCACTGGTCATTGCTCAGAGACAGGGGCTTATGCTTAGAACTCAAAAGACAGGATGATCCGCTTAGCCTCGTCACTCATGGCGCGCTGCAGCTCTAAGGACCGTCCCAAACTGCCGACAGAAAAGGAACGTTCCAAACTGCAGACAGAAAAAGAACGTCCCCAGGCGCCGGCATTTCAAGAGCACTCATTTAAGTCTGTCCCCAATGAGTGGGAGTAATCAGAGACCCTTTGCGAGAGAGGCCGGACGTGGCCTTCCTCGTTTTTATTCATGGACTTTAGTCCGTGCCGCGCGGCACGCGCGGCATAGAAAGCCACCCGCTCAGCGGGTGGAGGCCAATTTCCGCTACGCGACAAAAACCTTCCCCCTAGCATGAGGATTGTTCAGGTCATCATACTAGGGGGAGGTGATTGCTGTGGCCCAGAAAGCCAACAGCCTCGCGTACACGAAATGGCTGTGCAAGCACCGCATCGCACCGAGGTCAAGCTCATCGCCGCCATCGTCGAGAAGCACCCCAAGGTGCGCTTTGCCGCGAGCCGCACCTCGGCCCACGCCGACCTCTACGACCGCATGGAGCAGGCCCTGTGCGAGCGCGTGGCCAACGCGGTGGAGGTCGTCCGCTCCGACATCAGCCCCGCGCTTCTTGTCCACACCGGTCCAAACCTCGTGGGTGTGGCGGTCCAGGGACTCTAGCGGAGGCGGGGCGTCCTGCCCCAAAAACAAATGCAAAAGACGAGCACTTCTTGCCGCTCAATTGGCAAGAAGCGCTCGTCTTTTCTTAACGCGTTGTATGGCGGAGAGAGCGCAAGTTACGCGAGCGCCCTTCTTGCCAGCTCGGCCGCGCCGAGGATTCCTTGGTCGCCGCCGCAGCCCGGGGCGCAGATGTAGCTCTCCATGTCCTTAAGCTCGGCGGTCTGGATGTAGCCACCCAGATATTCGAGGGTCTTCTTGCGGACGATGCCGTAGAGCTGCTCCTGGTGCATCACGCCGCCGCCGAGGACGATGCGGCGAGGCGAGTACATGAGCACGAGGTTCGCGCACATCTGCCCCAGATAATCCCCCTCGAGCGCCCACACCTCATCGTTGTCCGCGAGCTCGGCCGCGGGCTTTCCCCAGCGCGCGGCGATGGCGGGGCCGGAGGCGAGCCCCTCGAGACAGCTCGCGTGGCTCGGGCAGACGCAGCGTCCCTCCTCGGTGGGACGGGTCCTTACCAGCATGTGACCGGCCTCGGGGTGCAGCATGCCGTGAAGGAGTCTGCCCGCGCACATGACGCCCGCGCCCACGCCGGTGCCGATGGTCACGTAGACGGCGTCCTCGAGCCCCTTGCAGCAGCCGAAGACCACTTCGCCGAGGCAGGCAACGTTCACGTCCGTGTCGTAGGCCACCGGAATCCCGAGGGCGTCGGCGAACGCGGCGCGAAGACCATGGCCTCGCCACGCGAGCTTGGGCGTCTGGAGGATGGAGCCGTAGCGCTCGTCGTTGGAGTCGACGCAGGTCGGGCCGAAGGCGCCGATGCCCAACGCGTCCACATCGCGGGCGTTGAACCACTCGATCATCTGCGGGACGGTCTTGGCGGGCGTAAGCGTCGGGGTCTCCATACGGTCGAGGACCTCGCCGTCGCCGGACACCACGGCACAGACCATCTTGGTCCCGCCGGCTTCGAGGGCGCCGAGCCTCATTTGCTTTTCGCTCATGTGATCCTCCTTACAAAGGGACGCCCGCAGTCATGGTCAACCGCGGGCGCCCATAACGTTGGCTTGTTTCGAGGCGACCCTACCTGGGCACGCGGTCCTGCCTTGCGGCAAACGGGGCGAGCACGGCGTGCGGCTCGCTTTGGTACCAGTAGGCGACGGTGGAGATGTCGTCCTCGCGCTCGTAGAGCTTGATGTCGTCGTTGCCGAGGTCCTGGAACGTCACGCGCAGGTCCTCCTTGAACGAGATCGGGTCGGGAAGGTGCCACCTGTAGAGGCCGTGCCTGGGCAGCGCGTCGTCGTTAGTCGCGAGCATCGGATTCGGGTTCGGCTTGCCCGCGCTGAAGCGGTCGCGCGTGGCGTCGCGCGTCGAGCGGTACGGGTAGCCGGCGAACAGCGTGTTGAAGCACTGCGCCTCGGGCAGCGCGTGGGGCGGCCTGTCGAGGAAGGCCCAGGCACCGCCGAAGTAGTCCTCGGCTCCCGTCGAGGTGACCGTGGGGAACTCCTCGTCGCCGTCGAGGAAGAACTTCATCTCGCCCTCGCCCCACCAATAGCGCTCCAGGGCGCACAGGGCCATGTAGGTGCCGACGTAGTAGCCCTTGCCGCGCACGCCGTCGAGCACGGTGTAGTCGACGCCCCTGCGGGTGCTGCGCTCGCGGTTAAAGCGGGCGTGGAAGTACATGGCGTCGTCCGGCACGTCGGTGAGCGCGTAGTTGAACGTGTAGAAGATGTACTTAATGAACCCGGGGTGCTCGCTCGTAAGCGTGACCTTGGCGTGCTTCCTGAAGGGCATCTCGAAGTAGCAGTTCATGCCGCCCGTCGGGTTCACGCAGATGGGCATCGAGTTGACGATGGCGCGCTCACCGAAGCCGTTGCAGAAGAAGTCGCCGACAGGGCACTCGACCGAGGGGGTCTCCTCGTCGTCCCAGTAGAAGCGCAGCACGAGGTCACGCATGACGAAGCTGCCGGCGGCGGTCTTGTCGGGGACGGTCATCCAGATGTGGCGGATGATGCCGGGGCCCTCGATGTCCGCGAGCGTGATGGTCTCGCCGGACTCAAGGGGCACGCAGCACGAGCCCTTGCGGCCGACGCCGAGGTGGCTGGCCGACATGGCGGCGCGGCCCTTCTCGCCCGTGATGTTCTCGGGGGTGATGGCGCGGCTTTCCTCACCGCCGTGCATCCACACGTCCTTAAGGAACTCTCTCATCGTCGACCTCCTCTATTCGTCGTCGTCGCACTCGGCGGAACTGGCACCGTTCACGTAGATGATCTGCTGGCGCGCCTCGTTGACGAGGGCGTCGAAGTCGAGTTTCTCGTCGGGGCGCGCGAGCGCGACCGTCATGGCGAGCGGGAGGTTGACACCCGCGATCACGTGGATCCGGTCGGAGGCGAAGCGGGAAAAGCGCTGGTTCACGCTGCCGCCGTACGCGTCGGTGAGGACGACGACCTCGTCAGTGCCCGAAAGAGCCGCCTCGACCGCCGCGTCGAGCCCCTCGCCGTTGTCGTTCACGTAGGCGCACACGGCGTTGACGGCGTCGCCCTTACCCGTAAGGAACTCGAGGGTGTCCTTGAAGCCCTGGGCGAGAAGGGAATGGCTCGCCACAACTATCTTTCTCATTGATTCACCAATCTCTTGGGCCGAAGCTAGGCGAGGATGCCGGCGGCGGAGGCGACCATCGCGAGGACGATCACCACGAGGATGAGGGCCGTCATGCTCGCGTTCTTCTTGGTAAGAAGGTAATACGCGCTTCCCGTGATGGCGGCGGGGATCATGGCAGGCAGGATCTTGTCGAGCAGCGGCTGAATCTCCATCGCGACGTCGCCGAAGCTGAAGCTAATCGGGCAGGTGACGCCGATGACCGAGGCGATGAGGCAGCCGACCACGGTGAGGCCGAGCACGGAGGCGGCGGCAGTGAGGTTGGGAAGCTTCTCGCTGAAGTCGGTGACGAGCTTCACGCCCTGCTTGTAGCCGAACTCGAGGGCGTGCATGCGGACCCAGAAGATGGCCAGGATGAGCGCGAACCAGATGCCGGCTCCCACGGGGTTGCCCTCGATGGCCATGTAGGCGGCGATGGAGCCCATGATGGTCGGGATCATGGTCATGAGCAGGGAGTCGCCGACGCCGGCGAGCGGTCCCATGGTGCCGATCTTCAGGTCTTGGACGGCGTCCGCCGCCGCTAGGCCGTCGCGCTCCTCCATGGCCACGCAGGCGCCAAGGATGATGGCGGCGAGCCAAGGCTGGGTGTTGTAGTAGCGGAAGTGGTTGTTGAGCGCTTGCTTATAGTCCTCGTCGTTCGTGTAGATCTTCCTCAGGACCGGCGAGAGGGCGTAGGCGACTGAGGCGCCCTGCTGGGTCTGGTAGTTGAAGGTGCACACGCTCATGAGCCAGCGCCAGTTCGCGTTGCGCAGGTCCTTCTTGGTGACCTTGTAGCCGGAGGGCTTGCCCTCGGCGACGGCGGTGATGTTCTCGTTTTCCATGGTTACTCATCCTCTCCGATGAAGGCGTCTGCGGAAGCGTGGGCGGCGAGCTCGGTGTCCCTCTCGGCACGCTGGTAGAACGCAATCGCGAGGGCAACGCCGACGATGGCGGCGCCGATGATGGGCACGTTCAGGAAGGCCGAGAGGAAGAAGCCGGCGAGCAGGTACTGGAAGTACTTGGCGGTTGGCATGTAGCGGAGCAGCATGGCGATACCGACGGCCGGGAGCATCTTGCCGGCGAGGGTGAGGCCGGAGAGGAACCACTGGGGCATGACCTCGAGGAGCCAGTTGACGGCGGGCTGGCCGAGCGTCACGGAGACAAAGACGGGCAGGGCGGCGCACAGGCCGAAGAGCGCGGGGCAGACCCACAGGATGGCGTTCATCTGATTGAACTTACCCTCGTTGCAGAACTTCTGGGACTTCTCGACGACAAAGCCGTTGAGGATCTTGGCGACGACGTCGAGCTGGATGCCGAGCATGCCGACCGGCAGGCCGATGGCGAGGCCCGTGTCGGAGCCCAGGGTCACGCCGTAGGCGGTGGCGATGATGGCCATCGTGCCGTAGTCGGGAATGGAGGAGCCGCCGAAGCCCGCGACGCCGAGCTGCATGAGCTGAATGGTGCCGCCGATGACAAGGCCGGTCTTCCAGTCGCCCATGACGACTCCGGTGATGAGGCCCCAGAAAACGGCGTAATTGACGAAGATCATCGGGATGCCGTAGTAGTCCACGTGCTTGATGAAGGCCAGCAGGGTCAAAAGGACGACCTGCAGGATAGTGAAGTTGACCATATTTCCCCCTTAGATGAGGTCTGCGACGGAGACGGGCTTGTCGGCGGGCACGAACTGGGCCGTCACCTTGACGCCACGGGCGATGAGCGCCTTGTAGCTCTGGACGTTCTCGGCGGAGGCGTAGGCGCGCTGGGTGAGCTGGATGCCGTCCTCCTTGACGAGCGAGCCGCCGACGACCAGCGACGGGAGCTCGACGCCCGACTCGACCAGGCGAAGCATCGTCTCGGGCTCCTTGGCGATGACGAAGACCTTCTCGCGGTCGTACTTGCCCGCGGCGAAGTTCTTGAGCGCGGTCTGCTCGGAGATGATCGAAACGGCCATGCCCGCGGGGCGCGCCATCCTCATGGTGGACTTCAGGACCTCGTCGCCGGCGACCTTGTCGTCGATGACCATGACTCGGGTCGCGCCCGACACCGGGGCCCACTGCGTCACGATGATGCCGTGAAGCAGGCGATTGTCGATTCGTGCCATAACAACACTCATGTTTGCTCCTATCAAATGAAGTTTTACGTTCGGTACTGCCTCGGCGCTATCCGGATTCGCGCCGGGCAAGGGGTTATCGGATTATTGAGGACGCGCGGTCAGCTTGCGGCGGCGCGGGGAAGGTCACTCGTCGAGCAGGAGGTCCGAGGAGCCGAGGCGCTCTTCTCGCGCCGGGGCGGCGCTCACGCTTATGTAGTCGAAGACATATGCGATCTCGCTTACGGGAACCTCTACGCGATAGCGCGTCGAGATGCTCGAGAAGCTCTGCCTGAAGGACTCGATGAAATCGGCGCGTTCCTCCTCGAAGCGGTCCTGGCCAACGTAGGTCTCAATGGGGTTTCTGGTAACAAGGCGCTCGACGAGACAGCAGAGGTGAACGTAGAGCCCAATGATGGCGTTGCTGCCGATCTTCTCGCCTGTCCTGTGCTGAAGCTCGTGCACGGCGCTCTCGATCTCATGGAATAGCCGCTCCGGGTCGAGGATGGTGATGGAGCGGATGACGTTCTGCAGCGTCATGTTCGAGAGCAGCTTCTCGTGGAAAGAAGAGAGCTCGGAAGCGTCAAGCCACCTGCCGAACACGGCATCAACCTTAGAGGCGGACGCCGTCGACATGATGTCCTCGAGGGCGACGAAGGGGACGGAGGCGACCCCGGGGTCTCCCGTGCCGATGACGGCGCAGACGCGGTGCTCGGAGAAAACGGCGTCGTTCGACCCGTTCGCGACGAGCTGCTTGAAGGGCCTCGTGAGCAGGCGCGCGCCTATGGTGCGCGGGAGGCTCTGCGAGACGAGCTGGCGTATCCTCTCCGCGGCGTCGACCCCGGACTCGGAGCAGAAGACGATGGCGTCCTCACGGTTGACGCGCTCGATCACCTTGCAGTGCGTCACGCACGCGGCGGTCGCATCGCCAAGAACCTCGGCGATGGACTTGCCGCCGAGCAGCCCGACCCCGATCTCGAGCGCAAGACCGGTAGAGACGTTGTTCACCACGCCGATAGTGGAGTCGGTAACGTTCTCGAGGGCCTTATAGGCCTCCTCCAAGGAGCCCATGTCGACGAGGAACACGACCCCGGTGCAGTAGGAATGGCGGTCGACGAGGCGCTGGAGCGGACCGACGATGTCCTTCAGCTGCTGGTCGTAGGGCATGTCGACAGCCTCGTACACATGCATGCCGAGCATACGGTTCGCCGCGTCGGCGATGCTCGTCGCCGTTGAGTAGCCGTGGGACAGGATGACGCAGAGCGTCCGAAGGGCCTTCGCATCGCGAGACTCCGATGCGACGCACAGCGTCAGAAGCGTCTTCGTGAAGTGATCGAGCGAGATTCCCAGCGCCCCTTCCACGTCTGCGGCGACCTGATCGGAGACACTCGAGGCAAACGGCAATTCGGAGGTCACGGCACCGAGGAGATGGGAGATTTGCTCCGCACAGGCAGACTTTCGCTTAGCCAGGCCGATACCCGGCCACAACTGCAGGCAAATCTCCTGGGCCAGTAGAAAAGCGACCTTCCTCGAAAGCTCGATGCCATAAGAAGAGCCTGCGTCGGCAAGGACCGCGCCCACGACGCGCTCGAAGGCGCGCGACCTCGAGGAGGCGACGCCGTGGTCGAAGATCAAGTGATCCTCAACGCCGCGCACAGCGGAGACAGCTTGCGAGACAAGCTCGGAGACAGAGAGCTCCCCGGCGCAGAATCGCTCATCGAGGGAGCACAGGGCATCGAGCGCCTGCTCGACCGGCCCTGTGCTCTCGGCGGCATCCAGAGACGCGTCGATCAGAACGCCATCGTCGGGCTGTTGATCGATCTGCGCGGAGGAGAGAAGCCCGCTGGGAAGAAGATACGGGCGAACGACGACGTAGTCGCCCTCGCGATTGAGGAACGCTTTGGCGCAGCAGTTCGTCACGCAGGCGCGCAAGCCGGCGATGTTATCGGAAAAGTCCGCGTTCACGAGGCAACGGTATGCGCCGCGGCTGATCTTCACATCAGAACCGATTCGGCACCCCTCGCTGCGCAGGAAGCTCAAGATGAGATCCTCGCGCTCCTCGGGGGTCCGCTCCTTGAGTGAGGGGACGCGGGCACAGATGGGCATTTTGCTGTAGGCCGAGGAAACCTTCAGGTCATCGGCGGATAGCGTCGTCGAAAGAACGAGGCGAGCGCGCGGCGCATCCTGGGAGGCATCGAGCCCGAGGGCCGTCGCAAGGCAGTGCTCCATCGCAGAGGGAGAGAGTGCCTCGATGCCGTTGACAAAGACCACACCCCCGCGCGCATTCGCGATCGACTCGTCAAGAAGCCCGTTGAACGAGGCGGCGTCCGGGACCCCGGCGCAGTCGATGCGCACATAGGAGGAGTCGCGGGACAGCAAGCCCTGGTTCTTGCCGTACTCGTACACAAGGCGAGAAAGGAAAGACTTACCGACACCCACGCCGCCGCTCAAGAGGATGGGCAGGCCAAACGGAGGGTACTGAACCGCAGCCTTGCACTGCTCGACAACGGAGCTGAGGCTCATGTCGAAGCCCACGGCACGCGCGAAGTCGCGGTGATCGGCGATTCCCGTCGCCTGGATGAGGTCGGCGAGCGAGGCGTACTCGCTTGCAGAGAGCTTTACCTGAAAACGCTTCTGGAACGCGCGGCGATGAAAATAACGGACAGGCCTGCCCGCCACCTTAACCACAAGACCGGCGCGAACAAGGTCGTTGAGGTACTGGCTCGCCAGGCTCCTGGAGATGATGAGTGTCTCGGCGATGTCGGAGGTGGACAGACGGGCAAGGTCGTCGAGCGAGACGGCAGAGGTGAGGGCCTCGAGATGCTCGAGAATCCTGTCCCTCATGTCGACGGGTTTCTTTGCCAAGCTGTCCTGTGTGGTCTTGTCCATGACTTCTTACCTCCTCGTACAAGGAGTATAAGGGGAGAACAGAGAACGGAAGGGGGCGCGTGGGGGAATCAACAGCTCCGAGGAAAAGTCCACCACTTGAGGGGCAGAAAACAACGGCCATTGAACATTCAGGGCCGACGCTCAACACTTCGGCTCGACACTTCGCTTTGGAAAGGGCCCCGGCGCGCCGGGGTCCCAACATAAAGAAGGGCCCCGGCGCGCAGGGCCTAAAGCTTAACCATGCGCGCGGCGATGCGGGCGCAGTCGCAGGCGGCCTTCTTCTCGAAGGTGTTGTAGTCGACGACCCGGCCCTCGGCGCAGGGCTTGTCGCTGATGGCGCGCACGACGACGAGGGACACGCCGTTGAGATAGGCGGCCTGCGCGATGGTGCAGCCCTCCATCTCGCAGCACAGGTCGCCGAAGATCGCGAGGATTCGCTCCTTCTGTTCCGCGGGCGAGACAAACTGGTCGCCGGAGACGACGCGGCCCTTGAGGACCTTAATGTCGGGGGCGACGGCGGCCGCGGCGGCGCACGCCGCCAGCAAGGGCCGGAACGGATCGCGCAAGATCAAGGCGTCGCCCGGGAGGTCGGGCGTTACCGTCAGCCGGCGCCGCGTCTGCCGCATCATGAGGGAGAACGGCCTGGCCGGCGCATACGGCAGGAAAAGGTTCAAGGTGCACCCCGGGGCGATCAACGAGGCCGACGTGTCGAACGTCGTCGCGCGCGGCTTCGGCGGCAGGGCGCCGTACACCCATATATGCAGCGACTTGGCCTGCGTGCGCGTCGGGGCGTCGTGGAACTACGTCTGCCTGCTCGTCGACCTCTGCAACGGGGAAATCGTCGGCCACTCCGAAGGATCGAGGAGGGACGCGCGGGCTCCGAGCCAAGCTCTTGGATTACGTGCACTGGTACAACAACTTCAGGATCCACTCGACGCTGGGCTTCATGTCGCCGGTCGAGTTCAGGGAGGCGGGGCCGTCCCTCCCGGAATCGTCCAAATAAGTGTTGCCAATCCATAGCCAATCCAGCCATCATCTCCGCGAAGGAGGACGTCAGGAAAAGCTCGGCTTGAGCTCGGTCGGACGCGGTCTGTGGGGCATCATTCAGGCTCAGGGGGTCTCCTTGTCTTCTTCGGTCGCAACCTGAATGATAGGGACGGCCCCTTCTCTCTTTCCCCTTCGTTTTCGACGCGTCACCCTCTCGGCGGGCTTAAGGCCCGCGCTCGCGGGTGCAGGGGCTACGCCCAAACCCCAAAAACGTAACGCCGTGCTCGAAGCGTTTCCGGACGTCAGCGTAATCTCAAATCCCGTTCGTCAACTCATGGGCAAGCCACCTGAGACTACTCATTTCTCCTACTGGCAATGAAGACCTGCGACCTGCAGTTTTGCAAACTGCTTGAAAGCCACCTGCGTTGATTCACTTCCTATTGCAGCTGGCGGCTTGCACGCGAAAAGGCATTTAAGTTTCAAAACGGGCGTTTTCGGCGCTATCGAGCCTCCAAAGGCATCCCGCCGCGCCCTTTGGGACAAAAACAAAAACTCAAAGCCCTGAGTTCGAAAATAGTTTTTGGAGTTGTCCCGACTTTTGTCCCCGAAGCCGACGAAACGCGACAGGGTGTCACCTGGCGGCACTCGATTCGAGACGGCACCGAAAACTGGATGCAACCGGAATGACGGGACGGCAGAACCGAAGTCATCAAGTGGGGATAGAAAAAGGCCCGGGTGCCGTGGCATCCGGGCCTTTGCTAGCAACTTGATGTTGCGGGCAGCTTAGAACTTGTGGCCGCACTTCTTGCAGACGCGCAGCTTGTTCTTGCCGTCCTTCTCGTGACCGACGCGGGTAACCTTACCGCACTCGGGGCAGACGAGATTGACGTTGGAGGCGTCGATGGGAGCCTCCTGCGAGACGATGCCGCCCTGCTGGTTGGCAGCGTTGGGCTTGACGGCCTTCTTGACGACCGAAACGCCCTCGACAACGACCTTGTTCTCGGCGGGGAGAGCACGCAGGATAACGCCCTGCTTGCCGCGATCCTTACCAGAGAGAACCTGGACCTTATCGCCCTTCTTGATATACATATATCTCCCCTAACTACAGGGTCTCGGGAGCGAGCGAGACGATCTTCATGTACTTCTTGTCACGAAGCTCGCGAGCGACGGGCCCGAAGATACGGGTGCCGACGGGCGAACCATCGTTGATGACAACGCAGGCGTTCTCATCAAAGCGAATGTAGGAGCCATCCTTGCGGCGGATCTCCTTAACGGTGCGAACGACGACGCAACGGACAACGTCCTTCTTCTTGACGTTGGCGCCAGGGGTAGCCTCCTGGACAGCACCGATGAACACATCGCCGATGCCTGCATAACGACGCTTGGAACCGCCAAGCACCTTGATGCAGCGAATCTTGCGAGCGCCGGAGTTGTCGGCGACGTTCAGCATGGTTTGCATCTGAATCATGGTAGATGTTCCTCCGAACTAAGAACCGAAGAGAGGTGCGCAGCCTTTATACGGCCCGTGGTATGCAAGCCAGGCATACGCACATCTTCGGAAACGTACAAGTCGTAAGAGCGACTGCTTATTTAGCGCGCTCGACGACCTCGATGAGGCGCCAACGCTTCATCTTGGACATAGGACGGGTCTCCATAACGCGGACGGTGTCGCCCACGCCAGCCGTGCACTCCTCGTCGTGAGCGTGCAGCTTCTTGGAGCTGGTCATCATCTTGCCGTACTTGGGGTGACGCTTGCGCTCGGTGATGGTGACAACAATGGTCTTGGCACCGGAGACGGAGGTAACGACACCCGTACGGACCTTACGCGAGTTACGCGAATCAGTCATGTTCTCTCCTTAGGTCCTACTCGGCGACAGCGGACTTCTCCGCTGCGATCTCGCGGGCGCGCTGCTCCGTGAGGACGCGAGCGATGTCCTTCTTCACGGTGTTGACGCGAGCGGTGTTGTCCAGCTGGCTGGTGGCCATCTGGAAACGAAGGTTAAAGAGCTCGGCGCGCATTTCCTTCAGAGCTGAGCGTCCGAGAGCTCACGAATCTCTGCGGGCTTCATTAGTTCTCCTCCTTGGCGGCGGCGGCGTCCTCAGCAGCCCACTTGGCCTCGAGAGCGGCCTCCTCAGCCATCTCCTTCTCGATGCGCTGCTCAGCGTTCTTGGCAGCAACAATCTTGGTCTTGATGGGAAGCTTGTGCTGTGCAAGACGCAGAGCCTCGCGAGCGACCTCCTCGGGCACGCCCTTGACCTCGAACATGATGCGGCCGGGCTTGACGACGGCCACCCACTCCTCGGGGTTACCCTTACCAGAACCCATGCGAGTCTCGGCAGGCTTCTTGGTGATGGGCTTATCGGGGAAGATCGTGATGTAGACACGACCGCCACGCTTCATGTAGCGGGTCATGGCAATACGAGCAGCCTCGATCTGACGGTTGGTGATCCAATGGGCCTCGAGAGCCTGGATACCAAACTCGCCGAAATGCAGCTCGGTATTACCCTTGGCCTGGCCCTTCATGGAGCCACGCTGCACCTTGCGGTGAAGAATACGCTTAGGGGCAAGCACTACTGACCCCTCCTCTCGGAGTTACGACGACGAGGACGGGAAGAGCCCTCGAGTGCAGGGTTGGGAACAGGCTGGCCCGGGAGCTTCTCGCCCAGGTAGATCCAGACCTTCACGCCGCAAGCGCCCATGGTGGTGCTGGCGACAGCCGTGCCGTAGTCGATCTTGGCACGGAGGGTGTGCAGAGGTACGCGACCCTCACGGTACCACTCACGACGGCCCATCTCGGCACCGCCGAGACGACCGGAGCACTGGATACGGATGCCCTTAGCGCCGGCCTTGCGGGCGGACTGGACAGCCTTGCGCATAGCGCGACGGAAGGCAACGCGGCCCTCGAGCTGCTCGGCGATAGACTGAGCAACGAGGTTGGCGTCGAGCTCGGGGCGCTTAATCTCGACAACGTCGACGGAGAGCTGGCCCTTGGAGACGCCAGCGACCTTCTCGAGCTCAGTGCGGAGGGTATCGATCTCGGCACCCTTCTTACCGATGACAACGCCGGGGCGAGCGGTGAGGATGATGACCTTCACCTTGTCGCCAGCACGCTCGATCTCGACGCGGGAGACAGCTGCGCGGGAAAGACGCTTCTCGAGGTACTTGCGGATCTCGAGATCGTTACCGAGGGTCTTAGCGTAATCCTTCTCTGCGAACCAGCGGGAGCGCCAGTTCTCGGTGATGCCAAGACGGAAGCCGGTGGGGTAGACTTTCTGACCCATACAGCTTTACGCCTCCTTTCGAGGAGCAACGACGACGGTGATGTGGGAAGTACGCTTCAGAATGCGAGAAGCGGAACCCTTGGCGCGGGGACGGATGCGCTTAAGCGTCGGACCCTCGTCAACATAGGCAGCGGCGACAACCAGGTTGTCGGCACGCAGACCGTTGTTGTTCTCGGCGTTCGCAACGGCGGAACGGAGAACCTTCTCGACATCCACGGCGACGGCGCGGTCGCAGAAGTGGAGGATGTCGAAGGCCTGAGCGACAGGCTTGCGGCGGATCAGATCGACCACCAGGCGGGCCTTGCTGGGGGAAACACGCACGTACTTAGCGACGGCGCGAACCTCGGTGGCCTCAGTTTCAATAGACTTAGTTGCCATTTACGGTTAACCCCCTATTTGGCCTTGTGGCCACGGAACGTACGAGTCGGCGCGAACTCGCCGAGCTTGTGACCAACCATGGACTCGGTAACATACACGGGCACATGCTTGCGGCCGTCGTGGACGGCGATGGTGTGACCAACCATCTCGGGGAAGATGGTGGACGCGCGGGACCAGGTCTTCACGACGTCCTTCTTGCCAGCCTCGTTCATCGCGGTGATACGCGAGAGAAGGCGAGTCTCCACGAACGGGCCCTTTTTGAGACTTCTGCTCATAAGTGCTTTCTCCTAAAACTCGGTATCCGAAATTACTTCTTACGGCGACGAATGATGTGCTGGTTCGAGACCTTCTTCTTCTTGCGCGTACGAAGGCCCTTCGTCGGCTTACCCCAGGGGGTAACAGAGGGACGACCAGAGGTGTGGTTCTTGCCCTCGCCACCGCCGTGCGGGTGGTCGACAGGGTTCATGACGGTACCGCGGACGGTCGGGCGCACGTTCATGTGACGCTTACGGCCGGCCTTGCCGATGACGATGTTGGCGTGATCGGCGTTGCCGACCTCACCGACGGTGGCGCGGCAGGTAACGAGGATGCGGCGCATCTCGGAGGAAGGCATACGGACGATAGCGTACTTGCCCTCCTTACCCATCAGCTGGCAGGAGTTACCGGCGGAACGGGCGATAGCAGCGCCCTTGCCCGGCTGGAACTCGACGGCGTGGATGAGCGTACCGACGGGGATGTCGGCGAGGGGCAGAGCGTTGCCCGGCTTGATGTCGGCGTCAGAACCGGACATGATGGTCTGGCCGACCTCGAGGCCCTTGGGGGCCAGGATGTAGCGCTTCTCACCGTCAGCGTAGTGCAGCAGAGCGATGCGAGCGGAACGGTTCGGATCGTACTCGATCGTGGCAACCTTGGCGGGCACGCCGTCCTTGTTGCGCTTGAAGTCGATCACGCGGTAACGACGCTTCACGCCGCCGCCCTGGTGGCGGGTGGTGATGCGGCCGTTGTTGTTACGACCGGCCTTCTTGGGCAGGGGCTCGAGAAGAGACTTCTCGGGCTTGGTGCAGGTGATCTCGGAGAAATCGGAGATCGTCTGCCAACGCCTACCAGCGGAGGTCGGCTTAAGGTGCTTTACAGCCATTACAATCCCTTTCAATAGGAATCCGTTAGCCATCGCAGACAGGGATTCGAGGTTCTGCCTCGGGTGCGATGACACCGGACGTATACACGGTTCCGGGCGTGTCCATTTTATACGCCCGAAACCTTGAGCTCTCGCCTCCCCTATTTGGGAGGCATGAGCTCACTCAACAGCAGCGAGTCTTAGGCCTGGTTGCCAAAGACCTCGATGGTGTCGCCCTCGGCCAGCGTGACGATGGCCTTCTTCCAAGAACGGGTCTTGCCGGCGACATAGCGCACGCGCTTGGTCTTGGGCTTGACCGTCAGGGTGTTCACGCGAACGACCTTGACGCCGAAGATCTCCTCGACAGCGTCCTTGATCTGATACTTGTTAGCATCCTTGGCGACCTCGAACGTGTACTTGTTCAGCTCCATGCCGGAGAAGGAACGCTCGGACACGATCGGACGGATGATGATCTCGTGGGCGATCATTTATGCAAGCACCTCCCCGAAGTGAGCGGCGATGTCGGCGGGCATCAGCACAGCGTTGTTGTTGACGAGATCGTAGGTGTTGGCCTCGTCAGCGGTGATGATGAACGTCTTGGGAATGTTGCGGAACGACAGGTAGGCGTTGACGTCCTCATCGCGAACGATGATGGTCAGACGCTTGCCCTCAAGGCCGAGAGCCTTGAGCATGGCGACGGCAGCCTTGGTGGAAGGCTTCTCGAAGCCGTAGTCGTCGACGAGCACGAGCTCGCCATCGGCCAGCTTGGCGGACAGCGCGGAGCGCATAGCCAGCTTGACCTCCTTGTTGTTCATACGCTTAGCGTAGGAACGGGGCTTGGGGGCGAAGACAACGCCACCGTGACGCCACTGGGCAGCACGGATGGAACCCTGGCGGGCACGGCCGGTGCCCTTCTGACGCCAAGGCTTCTTGCCGCCACCGGAAACCTCAGAGCGGCCCTTAGCAGACTGGGTGCCCTGACGCCAAGAGGCCATCTGGCACTTGACGATGTGGTGCATAACGTGGATGTTCGGCTCGATGCCGTACACCTCAGCGGCGAGCTCGGCCTCGGCGACCTTCTTGCCCTCGCTGTTCTTTACTTCAAACTTTGCCATTTAAGTGTTCTCCTTGGTATGACGCTGGGCTAAATGGGCTGGGCCCTTAGGCCATACGGATGGCGACGAGACCATTCTTGGCACCCGGGACAGCGCCCTTGACCAAGATGAGGTTCTGCTCGGCATCGATGCGGACAACGGAAAGGTTCTTAACGGTAACGCGCTCGTTACCCATGTGACCGGCCATCTTGACGCCCTTGAGGACGCGCGCAGGATAGGCGCACTGACCGATAGAACCGGGGTGACGCTGGAAGTGAGAACCATGCGTCATAGGACCGCGGCGCTGACCCCAGCGCTTGATGCGACCCTGGAAGCCCTTACCCTTGGAGGTACCGATGACGTCGACCTTCTCGACATCAGCGAAATCAGCGACGGTGACGACCTCGCCGACCTTGTGCTCCTCGCCGTTCTCGACGCGGACCTCACGAAGGAAGCGGACAGGCTCGACGCCAGCCTTGGCGAAGTGACCAGCCATGGGCTTGTTCACGTTCTTGGCCTTGATGTCGCCGAAACCGATCTGGACGGCGTCATAGCCGTCGGTTGCCTGAGTTTTAACCTGCGAGACAGCGCAGGGGCCAGCCTGGATGACCGTGACGGGAACGACGTTATCGTCCTCGTCCCAAACCTGGGTCATGCCAATCTTGCGGCCGAGAATCATGCTGATCAAGATATGATCCCAACTCTCGCGTGGTCTTGGGACAATGCGTACACCACCGAGCGTACGCCCCTAGAGGACCACTACTTACACGACGTGCTCCCCAGCCTTGTATTTCGCCCGGACTACCTGACAACCCTATTAAGCAGGCATTTTGTCCAGCCAGAATACTCCCCTGGTTTCACACAGCTGTTTAGTATACACGGCTGCGGGCGTATCCATCGAGATTCATATTTCACTCACATTGTTTACGCAGGTAAAGTGCGTGGATGGCTCCCGAGCACGGCGGAGGGCCGGAGAAATATATTAAGGTCCCTGCTCTACAGTCCTGCGCAAGACGGAGAGCACATTAAGTGCTCTCCTTTGCGTGCGGAACTCGCGATGACCTTAATATATTTCTCCGGCCCTCCGCCGTGCTCGGGAGACGACACGTTGATGTCTGCTTAACTCTGCTCGCTCAGGCTAATGACTTTGTTGGGGGTCCACTATTTGCTGGAGGGTGAACTTGCATTGCATTGGCTCGCCCTCTACTTGTGGCTCCGCCTCATCAAAATCGAAAATCATAATGGCGCAGTTGGGGAGTTTTGTTGGGAGCTCGAAGCCCTCTGGGGCTGCAGCCTTGATGAATTGGCGGCTGGCGCTGCCGTGGCTTACTGCTAGGAGGGTTTCGATGCCCTCGGCGCCCATGAGATTGGTGAGGGTGCCCACCATGCGCTCCTGCAGGGCATGGCTTCCTTCTCCGCCAAATGGGATCAGGTCCTCGCCGGGGTCCCAGACGTCGGTGGGTAGGGCGTCGTGGGGGCCTTCTTCGAAGGTGCCGTAGCTGCGCTCGATGATGCCTTCGCAGGGCTCGACTGCTGTGTCCGGGCCGAGGAGCTCGCATGCGACGAGCTGAGCCGTGTCCATGGCTCGGCCTAAGGGCGAAGAGACCACTTTGTCGGGGACGACGCCGTGGGCTTTGAGCCATGCGGCTGCCATTCCCGCTTGCTTGCGGCCCAGATCGGTCAACGGAGAATCGCAGCGGCCCTGGACCAGCTTTTTAACGTTGAATTCTGTCTGACCGTGGCGGAGTAGATATAGACGCTTCATGCTCTCCCCTTCTATATAACTTGCTTTGCTGGCACAGCCCTACTCGTGGGTATGGCCTACGTAGTCTTCGTCGATCGTGATCTTGGCGACCGACTTGGGATATTCCGATTCGACCCGTTTCGCCAGCGCGCGCTTCAGGTCCCCGGCGCTCATCGCCAAATCCGAGGGACGTACGCAGTCAAAGATCACGTTGGTATGCGTGGGGCCCGGAACACAGCGTAGGTCGTGGATCGAGAGGCGGCTATCAATCTCTTGAGCCATAGCGTTGATGCGCAGACGCATGCTCGCCACCTTTGGATCGTCGGTCACGATGGGATCGTAATGGAGCGTGACGATCATGCCGTCTTCGACCCTAAACGACTGCTCGATGTTATCGAGCGTGTCGTGACTTTCCAGCGGGCTGGCCTCGGCTGCCATCTCGGCGTGAGCGCTTGCGAACTTCCTGCCCGGGCCGTAGTCGTGAACCATCAAATCGTGAACGCCCAAAACGCCGGGGTAGCTCATGATCTTGTCTCGAATGTGCTTGACCAGCTTTGGATCGGGTGCCTGGCCCAAAAGCGGGCTCACCGTATCCTGGATGAGCTCAAAGCCGCTCCAGCCGATATAGGCGCCAACGGCAAGGCCGACCCATGCGTCAAGATTGATGTGCGTCACCTGCGAAACAATTGCGCACGCCAGCACGGCACCCGTAGCTAGGACATCGTTCTTTGAGTCCTGAGCGGTCGCATGCAGCGTCTCGGACTCAATGCGATCGCCGAGCTTTTGGTTGAGGGCCGCCATCCAGAGCTTAACAATCATCGAAAGCACCAAGACTGCCACCAGGGCAAGCGAGAACTCGACAGGTTCGGGGTGGATGATGCGCTCAACCGAGGACTTCACCAGCTCAACGCCAATCAGCAGCACGAGCGCCGCCACGACCAGACCCGAGAGATACTCGTAGCGGCCATGTCCGTAAGGATGCTCGGGGTCGGCCGGCTTGCCCGCCAGCTTAAAGCCAAGCACGCTCACGATGTTCGAGCTGGCATCGGACAGGTTGTTCATGGCGTCCGCCACAATCGAAACCGATCCCGACAGCACCCCAATTGCACCCTTCGCAGCGCAAAGCGCAACATTGGCGAGAATACACACTATGCCCGTCAACGTTCCCACGCGCGCACGGTCGCCCTGCGCACGACGAACAATCCACTCGACCATCTATATCCGCCCCCACGGTACTACCTATATATCTATTGCTCAAACGGATTGTAGTGTAGCCACTTTGTCCTCCAGATACAAAAAGGCCGCAGCCCACACGGGCCGCAGCCTTGGAATATGACAAAGGAATCGTCCTTTTGTCGCACAGATTTATGCGCTTGCTTCAGCAGCGCTCGCCACTGTTTCGAGCGAATCAGCTGCGTCTTCTGCCGCCTGCATCTTTGTCGGCACCACGCCAAAACAGCAGCTCAGCGCCGCAGACACCGCAAATGCTGCGCCGCCGGCAGCGCAGCACCACAGCAGATTTGAGATGCCGCCCGTGGCAAAGCCAATGACCATAAGAACATTCGTCATACCGATGGTATAAGCCGTAACGTGGCCTACGGCCGCAACAAGGCCTCCGACGGCGCCGCCAACGGCCATGCACGTCAGACACCTGCCATATTTAAAGCCGCATCCGTACAGCGCTGGCTCGCTTACGCCGCCAAGAATACCCGAGATTGAATAGCCCAGCATGAGCGCCTTCTCGTCCTTATCCGCAACGCGGAGCGACGCGCCAAAGGGCATACCCCAAACGGCGAACGTTGCCATCGTCGCGGCGATCAGGATGCACGAATCCGTTCCCACACTCATAAACTGCGCATAGGCGAGCGATAGGACAACGTTGCTGACACCCGCGATCTTAAGAAACTCCCAGCCCGCGGCAAGCCCCATGAGCGTGAGCAGCGACACGATGCCACCGGAATTGCCAAGCATAAACATAAGCTGTCCCAACAGCATGCCCAGATAGCTGCCTGCCGGCGCCGTAACACACAGCGACACCGGAACCATGACAAGCATGGTTGCAAACGGTACAAAAGAAAACGCCACAGCCTGAGGGATAGTGCGCTTAAAGAAACGCTCCACCTGCCATAGCACGGGCACCGAGATGAGAACCGGAATAACAGTCGTCGTGTAATCGTTGACCGGCGCGGGAAGTAGACCATACACGAAAGTCATCGATGCCCCCGTCGTCGATGCGGCATCAACGAGCTTAAGCAGATCGGGCACAATCAATACGCCGCCCAGCATCATGCCCAGCTGCTCCGAGCAACCGAGCTGGCGGGCAGCGGCCCAACCAAGATAGATGGGCAAAAAGTAATAGCCAGCGTTATACAGCCAGCTGTAAAACAGGCGATAGATTTCGGAATCGGCAGGCCATAGACCAAACATGCCTTCGCCCATAATGACGGCAACGGTGCGGAACAGCGCCG
Source organism: uncultured Collinsella sp. (assembly GCA_959605475.1). Taxonomy (GTDB): domain Bacteria; phylum Actinomycetota; class Coriobacteriia; order Coriobacteriales; family Coriobacteriaceae; genus Collinsella. The sequence continues at coordinate 22,233 of CAUHFS010000006.1, forward strand.
CGCAGACAATAAACGGCAACGCCGACATCATGCTTTTGGACAGATAGTCCACCACGGCCATGGCGTTTGATGAAACCGTCGTTGTAAACGAGGTGTTAGAAACTTGTGACATGGAACGCCTTTCCCAATGTGACATGCGGACTGTCCCTTTGTCACATCGTGCGGTACTGACCGATTGCGCGGTACTTTTCGTAGCGGAGGTTTGTGAGGGTCGCGTCGTCGAGCTGCCCAAGCGTATCGAAGGCATCAAATGCCGAGGACATGACGACACCGGCGATCTCCTCATGCGACAGGCCCCTATCGTCAACAATGCCGTCGATGATGCCGAGCGCCAACAGATCGGGGGCCGTGAGCTTAAGCGCCTCAGCGGCCTCATTCGCGCGCTCGGTATCCTTCCACAGGATCGACGCACAGGCCTCGGGGCTCACGACCGAATAGGCCGAGCTCGAGAGCATCAGGATGCGGTCGGCCACGGACAGCGCCAGCGCGCCACCAGAGCCGCCCTCGCCTGTCACCACCGAGACAATCGGCGTCTTAAGGCCGCTCATCTCCATGAGATTCTGGGCAATCGCCTCGCCCTGGCCGCGCTCCTCGGCACCGATGCCGCAAAACGCGCCCGAAGTATCAACCAGGCACAGAACCGGCCGACCAAATTTCTCGGCTTGGTGCATCAGGCGACGTGCCTTGCGGTAGCCCTCGGGATGTGCCATACCAAAGTTGCGACGCATGCGCTCTTTGGTCGTGGTACCGCGCTCGATGGCGATAACCGTCACGGGTCGCCCGTCTTTCCAGCCGATGCCGCCCACCACGGCAGCATCGTCGCCAAAGTAGCGGTCGCCGTGCAGCTCTACGAATCCGTCGAGACCCAACGAGATCATCTCGCCTGCCGTGGCGCGGTTCGCCGAGCGAGTCTGTTTGATGATTTCGAGCGCGCTTTTTGGTGCGGCCGAGCGCTTAAACAAGTGTCCCAGCTTTTTGTCGCGACGACCCGTATGCACGATCTCATGCGGTGCCCCCAGGCCGGGCGCGTGCCCTTCGTGCAGCGCCAGCAGCTCGCCTACCGTGAGCGCAATCTCACCACGCGGAACAACGGCATCGCAAAAGCCGTGCTCCAGCAAAAACTCGGAACGCTGGAATCCCTTGGGCAGACGCTTGTGCATGTTCTGCTCGATCACGCGCGGGCCGGCAAATGCTGTCAGGGCATCGGGCTCGGCCAGGATAATGTCGCCCTCCATGGCAAAGCTCGCGGTTACGCCTCCGGTCGTGGGGTCGGTGAGCACCGTGATGTACAGGCCGCCCGCCTCGCTGTGGCGCCTAACCGCCGCAGAAATCTTGGCCATCTGCATGAGCGAGGTCACGCCCTCCTGCATGCGGGCGCCGCCCGATACGGTAAAGCCAACGACCGGCAGCCCCAACTCGGCCGCGCGCTCAAAGACACGACAGATCTTCTCGCCCACCACGGAGCCCATTGAGCCCATCATAAAGTTGGCATCCATAAAGAAGAGCGCGGTATCGCAGCCGCAGATTTTGCCCCTGCCGCACACAACGGCATCGCGCTCGCCCGAACGCTCGCTCACGCTCTTAAGCTTGTCGGCATAACCGGGAAACGAGAGGAAGTCCTTCGACGCCAGATTGGCATCCCATTCCTCAAAGGTACCCGCGTCGACCGTCATGCGCATGCGCGCGCGACCGCTCACGCGAAAGTGTTTGCCGCAACGAGGGCAGACCTCGAGGTTGTCGTGCAGGCGCGCCTCATCGATCACACGGCGGCACTCCGGGCATTTGACAAACACGTGGCGCGCGGGGAACTCGGCGCACGACTCGGTTATCGGCCCCTCAAGGACATTGACCGTCTTCGCTTTTCTATTCATCAGCATAGAGATGCCCCATCAGATCGGTGTGATACATGCCCGACAAAAACTCGTCGTTTGCCAGCACGTCGAGCTGAAGCTCGCTATTTTCGCTCACGCCCTCAATCACGAGCTCGCCCAGGGCCGAGCGCATCTTGCGAATGGCACCGTCACGCGTGGGCGCGCACACGATGAGCTTGCCGAGCATGGAGTCGTAGTACGGCGGAACTTTCGCTCCGGTAAACATGGCGGAATCCCAGCGCACGCGCGGACCACCCGGCACACGCAACGCGGTGACCGTTCCGCATGACGGCAGAAAGTCCGGCGTTTCGGCATTGATGCGGCACTCCATGGCGTGGTTGCGCACCGGCACGTCCTCCTGCTCAAAGGGCAGAGGCTGGCCGGCAGCCACGCGCAGCTGCCACTTAACCAGGTCGGTATCGGTCACAAACTCCGTAACCGGATGCTCCACCTGCAAGCGCGTGTTCATTTCCATAAAGTAGAAATTGCCGTCATCTGAGTACAAAAACTCGATGGTGCCAGCGCCCTCATAGCCAACGGCACGAGCCAGGTCGCGCGCGGCCTTGTGCATGCGCGCGCGAATATCATCGCGTCCGTCGAGGCACGGCGCGGGGCTCTCCTCGATCAGCTTTTGGTTGCGGCGCTGCACCGAGCACTCGCGCTCGCCGAGCGAAAACACATGGCCCTGCTTATCGGCCATAATCTGTACCTCAACGTGATGCGCCGGCGCAACGAACTTCTCCATGTAGCACTCGCCGTCGCCAAAAACGGCCTCACCCTCGGCACGCGCCTCGCTGAACGCCTTTGCCGCATCTTCCACGCGCTCGACCTTGCGAATACCGCGACCGCCGCCGCCCGCGCGCGCCTTAATAAGCACGGGGCAGCCGATGCGCTCGGCCTCGGCCGTTGCTTCCTCGGGGCTTTTGAGCAAATCGCAGCCCGGCACGATGGGCACGCCCGCAGCAGCGGCCGTTCGGCGTGCGGCGTCCTTGTCGCCCATGCTGTCGATCACCTCGGCCGAAGGACCGACAAACGCCAGACCGAACTTGTCGCAGTCGCGCACGAAGCTCGCCTTCTCGGAAAAGAAGCCATAGCCGGGATGAATTGCCTTAGCTCCCGACTTTACGGCACAGGTGAGCACGGCATCGTCGTTGAGGTAGCTCTCGGCAAGACGCGGGCCGCCGATGCAATACGCCTCGTCGGCAAGCTGCACGTGTAGCGCGTCCGCATCGGCCGTGGAATAAACGGCGACGGTCTTGATGCCCATATCGCGGCACGCGCGGATAACACGGACCGCGACTTCGCCGCGGTTGGCGATGAGCACTTTGTCGAACATGGAGCCTTCCTTAACTTTCGTGCATGAGTGCAAAAGACATATCGGCGCGGCAGCAAACCTCACCGTTGACGCTCGCAGTACCCGTCGCAAAGCGGAACGGCCCGCGCGCACGCGTGATGGAGCACACTAGATCCACCGTGTCGCCCGGGCGCACCGGACGCTTAAAGCGCACCTTGTCCAGACTCGTGTAGAACGGCGTCGCGCCGCGCGCCTCCTCATCGCCCATCAGCAGCACGCAGCAGTTCTGGGCGAGCATCTCGCACTGAATCACGCCGGGAACGACCGGGTTTCCCGGAAAATGTCCCTGCAAAAAGTACTCGTCGCCTGTAATCGTGATCTTGCCGTGGGCCTCGTCGCCCACCAGCTCGGCTTCGTCGAGCAAAAGCATCGGCTCGCGATGCGGTAACAGCTTCTTGAGCTCTTCTTTGTTCATGGATATCACCTATCCGATCCTCATGAGGCAGCTGCCAAACTCCACGAGGTCGCCGTCGGCCACGCAGATCTCGAGCACCTCACCGTCTGCCTCGGCCGTCACCTCGTTGAGAACCTTCATGGCCTCGATGATGCAGAGGGTCTCGCCGGCCTTGACCTTGGAGCCCACGCGCACAAATGGCTCGTCGCCCGGCGCAGGGGCAGCATAGAAGACGCCCACCATGGGAGCAGTCACCTCGGTGCCCTTGGGCTCCGGCGCGGCGGCAGGTGTCTGCGTGGCGGGTTCCGGTGCGGCAGGCGCGACTGTGGGAGCTGCAACTTGAGCGGCCATGGCGCTCGGCATAGGCATGGGCACGGCAACCGGCTGCGCCACACTCGCGCGCTCGAGTTCGACCGCGGTGCCATCGGGCTCCTCAACACGTACGCGCGTAAGGCCGCGGTCCTCCATCACATCGGCTATCTCGGCAAGTCTTTTGGAATCCATGCTCTAGCTCCTCGTATATCTACGCAGCGCGATGGCGGCGTTGTGCCCGCCAAAGCCCAGGTTGGTCGAAAGCGCCCAGGTAAGGTCGGCGCGAACCGCTCGATTAGGCGTGTAATCAAGATCGCAGGCGGGATCGGGCGTGTGGTAGTTAATGGTCGGGGGCACCACGCCCTGCTCGAGCGCCATGGCACAGGCCATGACCTCGATGGCACCCGTGGCACCGATCATGTGCCCGGTCATCGACTTGGTCGACGAGACGTGTGCGGCGCGTGCCGCGTCCTCGCCGAGCGCCCGCTTAATGCCTGTCGTCTCGGACGAATCGTTGAGCTTGGTCGAGGTGCCGTGGGCGTTGATGTAGAGACCCTCGGAAGGCTTGACGTCGCCCTCGGCTACCGTCAGCGATATCGCACGGGCAATGCCGGCGGCATCGGGGTCGGGACTCGTAATGTGATAGGCATCATCGGTGTTGCCGTAGCCCACGACCTCGGCATAAATGTGCGCACCGCGCGCCTGCGCATGCTCCATGCTCTCGAGTACCAGCACGCAGGCGCCCTCACCCATCACAAAGCCATCGCGGTCTGCGTCGAACGGGCGGCAGGCCGTCGCGGGATCGGGGTTGGTGGTCAATGCGCGGCAGGACGTAAAGCCTGCAACAGCATCGGGGATAATGGCCGCCTCGGCACCGCCCGCGAGGATCGCGTCGGCATAGCCGTGCTTAATAGCACGGAACGCCTCGCCCACCGCATGGGCCGAGGTCGCGCACGCAGTCACGACTGGCAGGGTCGGTCCCTTTGCCTTGTGACGGATTGCGATATTGCCCGATGCCATGTTGGGGATCATCATCGCGATCATGTAAGGCGATGCGCGGCGGGGCCCACGGTCGGCAATCGTATGGACGTTGTCGACGAGCGTCTGCATGCCGCCCACGCCCGACCCCACGTAAACGCCCAGGCGCTCGCGATCGATGGCGCCTTCGGCATCAAAGCCCGCATCGTGCATTGCCTCGTCCGAAGCCACCAGCGCAAACTGAACGCAGGGGTCCAGATGCTTGGCGTCGCGCTTGCCAAAGTACTCGTTGCCGTCAAAGCCCTTGACTTCGGCCGCCACCTTGACGGTAAACGCATCGGTATCAAAGTGCGTGATCGGGCCGATGCCACAGGTCCCGGCGCACATGGCCGCCCAGGTGGCAAGCGCGGTGTTGCCGAGCGGCGATACGGCACCGATGCCGGTGATTGCAACTCTCTGTTCCATCATGGTCTCCTCATCCAAGCCGTTCTTCGGCCCTGGTTTCTACATCGCCATTCCGCCGTCGACGCGCACGACCTCGCCCGTAATGTAAGCAGCCGCATCGCTCGCTAAAAAGCGCACCACGCCGGCCACTTCCTCGGGACGTGCCATGCGCTTAAGGGGAATCTGTTCCTCGGTTGCCGTACGCACCTTCTCCGAGAGCTTTGCCGTCATATCTGTCTCGACAAACCCGGGAGCGACCGCGTTCGCTCGTACGCCACGAGGCGCAAGCTCGCGCGCCACCGCCTTGGTAAGCCCTATCACGCCCGCCTTGGAAGCAGCGTAGTTGGCTTGCCCGGCATTGCCCATCAGGCCCACGACCGAGCTCATGTTGACGACGCAACCGCCGCGCTGGCGCATAAAGGTCTTGGTGAGCGCGCGCGTCATATTGAATGTTCCCTTGAGATTGACATCGAGCACGCGATCGAATGCGTCATCGCCCATGCGCATGAGCAGGCCATCGCGGGTGATGCCGGCGTTGTTGACGAGCGCCCAAATGGAACCAAAGTCGTTGAGGACCGCTTCCACGCACGCGTTGACGGCAGCGGGATCGGCCACGTCGCATTGATATGCGCGTGCCGTGGCGCCAACCGCCTCACAGGCTTCGCACGTCTTGCGCGCCGCATCGACGCTGCCGGCATAGACGACGGCGATATCAAAGCCGTCCTCCGCCAGACCGACAGCGCAGGCGCGGCCGATACCCCGCGAGCCGCCCGTGACCAGTGCCACGCGACGTGAGTCGTTGCGCTCGAGCGCGCCGTTGTTCAAGTTGCCCATGTCATTCCTTTCGGGTTACAGCCCTGTGGACTATGCGAGCTCGTCGGCAATAGCTGCGACCTGCTCGGCCGTTTCGCACGAATACACGCGAACGTCGCTCAGCGTACGCTTGACCAGGCCCGACAGCGTTTTGCCAGGGCCGACCTCAATAAACGTGTCGATGCCCTGATTCTGCAGAGTATGCAGCGTGTCGACCCAACGAACGGCATGACTCACCTGATTGGCCAAGACATCCGATGCCGCTCGCGGGTCCGCCGGATAGGGCGCCGCCGTCATGTTTGCCATGACCGGAATCAGCAGCGGTGACGGCGCGTGGCCGGCTTGGATATACGTCGCCAGCCCCTCAGTCGCCTCGGCCATATAGGGGCTATGAAATGCGCCCGACACCGCGACTTTCATAGCGCGGCCGCCAGCCTCTTTTACTAGGACGTCGAGCTCCTGCAGCGCCTCGGGCGCTCCGGCAACAACCGTCTGCTGCGGACTGTTGTAGTTGACCGGCCAGCAGTCCTCGCCGGCCTGTTTTGCCAGGTTCTCGACTTGCGCCGCATCGAGCTTGATGACGGCGCGCATGCCGCCCGGATGGCGCTCGGCAGCCGCGGCCATCAGCGCCGCGCGCTCGCACACGAGCTCAAAGCCCGCTCGCGTATCGAACGCCCCCGCAAAGGTGAGCGCGGCGACCTCGCCAAGCGAAAAACCCGCACAGGCGGCAGGTACCACGCCGCGCTCACGCAGGGCGGCAGCCGCTGCCAGATCGTGAACGAACACGCACGGCTGCGTGTTCTCGGTCTGCGAGAGTTCCTCCTTGGAGGCGCTTCGGCACTGCTCACTGGTCCCCGGGCGCACCTCGTCGACAATGGCGAACACCTCGGCGGCCGCCGGCGATGCCTCGATCAGGTCGACGCCCATCGCGGGGTGCTGGGCGCCCTGGCCGGCAAACAGAAACGCTACGCCACCCATGCGCACGCACCCTTCAGGACGTGCTCGGCGCCATCGACTAGGTCGTCAACGATTTCACGTGCACTTTGGCGCTCGTTGACCATGCCGGCAATCTGTCCACACAAAAACGAGCCCTCTTCGTAATTGCCGTCCTTGGCGGCCTTGCGAAGGGCGCCCGTGCCCATGGCCCCGAGCTCCTCGACGCTTACGCCCGCCGCCTCGCTCTTGGCGTAGGCGTTAGTGAAGGGGCTCTTGAGGGCACGCACCGGGTGTCCCGTCGAGCGGCCGGTCGCACGCGTCGAGGTGTCGTTGGCCTTCAGGACCATCTCCTTGTACTGCTCCGATACGGTGCACTCATCTGCGATCAGAAAGCGCGTACCCACCTGCACGCCGGCGGCGCCCAGCATAAAGGCGGCCGCCACGCCGCGGCCATCGGCGATACCGCCAGCCGCAACCACGGGAATATCGACCGCATCGACAACCTGTGGCACCAGTGCCATCGTCGAGGTCTCGCCAATATGGCCGCCTGATTCGGTACCCTCGGCAACCACGGCAGTGGCTCCACGACGCGCCACGAGACGCGCCAGCGCCACCGAGGCAACGACCGGGATGACCTTGATGCCCGCCTCGTTCCACGCCTTCATGTACTTGGTGGGATTGCCGGCACCCGTCACGACGACCGGCACCCGCTCGTCAATCACGACCCGCGCGACCTCGTCGGCAAACGGGCTCATGAGCATGACGTTGACGCCAAAGGGCTTATCCGTCCTGGCGCGCAGCTCATGAATCTGGTCGCGCAGCCAGTTGGCGTCTGCGTTCATGGCCGCGATAATCCCTAAGCCGCCCGCCTCGGACACTGCGGACGCCAGCGAGGCGTCGGCGATCCAGGCCATACCGCCCTGGAACACGGGCTTTTCGATGCCGAGCAGATCGCAGAGAGGAGTCTTGAGCATCTCTACTTCTCCAATGCCGCCTCGACCGTATCGGCGAACTCGCCGACCGTCTTGGGGTTCTCCTCGGTATCGAGCTGGATGCCAAACTCGTCCTCAACGGCGACGAGGATCTCGACGGTGCCCAGACTGTCGAGACCAATCTCCTCGAGCGTGGACTCGGGCTTCATCTCGACGTCGTCAAGACCGGCGGTCTCGCGGATAACATCGCAAACGCGCTCGAAGGTCTTCTGATCTGCCATGGTAGTTCTCCTTTGTTTGTGCCCTAGGGGCGTTTTTATTTCCTATGTGCGACTACTTCCAACGAAGTAGATAGCCACCTATATCCAGACCGGCGCCAAATCCAACGAGGGCGATGGTGTCGCCCGTGTGAAGTGCACCGGCGTTTGCCAGCCGGTCGAGGGCAAGCGGAATGCATGCGCTCGAAATGTTGCCGGTCTCGCGCAGCGTTCGAACCACGCGCTTGTCTGGCACACCGAGGCGCTTGACCGCCTGACTCAGGATTCGTTCGTTAGCCTGATGGAATACAAAATGGTCGATGTCCTCGACCGAAATGCCCGCATCGCTCGCAAGCTTATGGACCGTGTCGCAAATCGCGTTGACGCCGAACTTGAACACGCGGCGGCCATTCATGGACAGCACGCTCTCGCTATCTGCGGAGGCCTTAAACGGCGAGGTGCCGACCAGACCGGGAACGCACAACGTCTCGACGTCGGGCGCCGTCGAAAGCTCAACGGCAAGGGGGCTGTCTCCCCCAGCCTCAATCACCGCGGCGCCTGCCCCATCGCCAAAGAGCACACAGGTGGCGCGGTCGGTCCAGTCGAGCGCGCGCGTCATCTGCTCGGCGGCAACGACAAGCACATGCTTGGCTCGTCCTCGGGCGATATAGCCCTCGGCGACATCGAGCGCAAATACGAAGCCGGCGCAGGCAGCCGAGACATCGAAAGCAGGGCACGTCGCGCCCAGTCGCTCAGCAACGGCACACGCCTCAGCGGGAACAAGGTGGTCACCCGTCGTCGTCGAGCAGACGATCAGATCCAGCTGGCTCGCGTCGATTCCGGACACCTGGAGTGCCCGCTCGCTCGCCGCTACGGCAAGGTCATCAAGTGACTCGGTGGTGCATACATGGCGGCTCTTGATACCTGTGCGGGTAAAAATCCACTCATCCGAGGTATCGAGGAACTCGGACAGCTCGTCATTGGAAACACTGCGCTTAGGAAGCGCCGAGCCTGTTCCAAGAATCGTGAAACCCATCACTAACCTCCTTTGAGTTGTTGACGTATTTACATCGACCAAGAGAGGATAGCGCAATTTAGTCGTTGTTGACGTGTTAACATTAAATTGTCCAAATGCGACAAAGGCTTCACATTGTGTCTATCTCTCGACACCATTGCACGATTGCTTTAATAACTTAGGAGGTAGCAGCCGTTATGGATGCCAAATTAACGATAGTCGACGTAACCGGATCGACCAACGATGACCTGCTCGAAGCAGGAAAACAGGGAGCGACGCACGGCACAGGACTTGCCGCCCGGGCTCAGACAGCAGGACGCGGCCGGCGCGGCCACAAGTGGGATTCAACCGCCGGCAACCTATTGCTTTCGATTGTCCTGCGTCCATGCGTTAATCCTGCGAAGTACTCTGGTCTAGCTGCCGTCAGCGGCCTAGCGGTGCTCGAGGCGCTCGAAAAACAGGGTCTTGCAAACGAGATTGGCCTCAAATGGCCCAACGACCTGGTCGCGCGTGGACGCAAACTCGGCGGCATTCTGGTCGAGGCCGCACGCGATAACGAAGGCAAACCTTTCGCCGTCTGTGGCATTGGTGTCAATGTGAACTATGCGCCCCAAGAGGTGCCCGATGGCGGCCTGCCGGCAATCGGTCTCTCGGACCTTAACGAGAACGTTCCTGCTGTCGACATGCTCCTCGATGAGGTCTATCACGCAGTTATAGACGCTGTAGATGCCTGGGCAGAACGCCTCAACGCCATGGAAGAAAACACCGGACCGCTCGCGCCCGTCCACGGCGAATATGTCGCTCACCTCAATTGGATTGGAAAGCATGTTATCGCCCGCCCCCCTGCCGGTGACGAGCTGGCGCGAGGCATCTTTAAAACGGTCGATGGCTTTGGTCGTGCGTGCATCGAAACAGAAGACGGCTTGCGATTCTTCCATTTTGAGGAAGCGTCATTGCGCCCCTTGAGTGAGTAGGTCGTCACAGCCAGCCGCTCGGCAGCCTTACCCGGCGATCCAAACCCATCATGCAAAACAAAAGGGCCCCGCTACCGTAATGGCAGCGGGGCCCTTTAAGCTATAAGGAATATCGCTTAGAGCTTGATGTCGATGTCGACGCCAGCGGGGAGGTCGAGACGCATAAGCGAATCAACGGTGCCCGAGGTGGGGTCGAGGATGTCGATGAGGCGCTTGTGGGTGCGCATCTCGAACTGCTCACGGGAGTCCTTGTTCACGTGCGGCGAGCGGATAACCGTGTACAGGTTGCGCTCGGTGGGCAGGGGGACAGGACCGGAAACGCGAGCACCGGTCTTCTGAGCGGTCTCGACGATGAGCTTCGCGGACTGATCGACGACCTCGTGATCATAGCCCTTGAGGCGAATGCGGATCTTCTGGGTAGCCAACTTAAACCTCCAAAGAGTGCGAGAGATGTTCTCGCGGATTACGTAACAGGGAGCTCGAACTTAGGCGTTCTTGCTCATGACCTCGTCCACGATGGACTTGGGCGCGGGCTCATAAGAGTCGAACTGCATCGTGTAGGATGCACGGCCCTGGGTCTGGGAGCGAAGGTCGGTAGCGTAACCGAACATCTCGCCCAGCGGCACCTTGGCACGGATGAGCTTGCTGTTCTTGCGATCCTCCATGCCCTCGATCTTGCCGCGGCGACCGGAGAGGTTGCCCATAACGTCGCCCATGTACTGCTCGGGGGTCTCGACCTCGACAGCCATGATCGGCTCGAGCAGCTGCGGATCGGACTTCTTGAGAGCGTCCTTGATAGCCATGGAACCGGCGATCTTGAAGGCGGCCTCGGAGGAGTCGACCTCGTGGTAAGAACCGTCGAACAGAGTGACCTTAACGTCGAGAACCGGGAAGCCGGCGATAACACCGGTGTTCAGGGCCTCCTGGATGCCCTTGTCGATGGACGGGATGTACTCCTTGGGCACGACGCCGCCGACGATAGCGTTGACGAACTCGTAGCCGAAGCCCTCCTCCATCTTCTCGAGCTTGATGACGGCGTGGCCGTACTGACCGCGACCACCGGACTGACGGACGAACTTGCCCTCAGCCTTCTCGACGTCGTGACCAGCGGTCTCGCGATAGGCAACCTGGGGCTTACCAACGTTAGCGTCAACCTTGAACTCACGGAGCAGACGGTCGACGATGATCTCGAGGTGCAGCTCGCCCATGCCGGCGATGATGGTCTGGCCAGTCTCGTGGTTGGTGGACACCTGGAAGGTCGGGTCCTCCTCGGCGAGCTTGGTCAGAGCCAGGGACATCTTGTCCTGCTCGGCCTTGGTCTTGGGCTCGATGGCAACGTCAATAACGGGCTTAGCGAACTCAATCTTCTCGAGGACGATCTCCTTGCCCTCGGCGCACAGGGTGTCACCGGTGGTGGAGTTCTTGAAGCCGACGCAAGCGACGATGTCGCCGGCGGCAGCGTCGTCACGGTCGATACGCTCGGCGGCATTCATCTCGAGGATGCGGCCGAGGCGCTCGCGCTGACCGTTGGAAGCGTTGACAACGTAGGAGCCGGACTCGGCGCGGCCGGAGTAAACGCGGACGTAGGTGAGCTTACCGACGAACGGGTCGGTCATGATCTTGAAGACCAGGCCGGAGAAGGGCTCGTCGAAGGAAGGATGACGCTGAATCTCCTCGCCGGTGTCCGGATCGGTACCGGTGACGGCCTCAACGTCGAGCGGGCTGGGCAGGTAGTCGACGACAGCGTCGAGCAGCTCCTGAACGCCCTTGTTCTTGTAGGCGGAACCCACGAAGACGAGGTTGAGCTCGTTGGCCAGAACGCCCTTGCGCAGAGCAGCCTTGAGCTCCTCGACGGTGAAGTCCTCCTCCATGAGGATCTTCTCCATGAGCTCGTCGTCAAAGCTGGCAGCAGCGTCGAGGAGCTCCTCGCGCTTGGTGGCAGCGATGTCGGCGAACTCAGCCGGGATCTCGTCCATCGGCTCGGGGTAGGTCATACCCTTCTCGTCGGCCTTGAAGTCCCATGCGGTCATGGTGACGAGGTCGATGACGCCCCAGAAGTTGTCCTCGGCGCCCATCGGGACCTGAGCGGCCACGGCGTTAGCGTCGAGACGATCCTTCATGGTCTCGATAGCGTTGAAGAAGTCAGCGCCCACGCGGTCATACTTGTTGATGAAGGCGATGCGGGGGACGTTGAAGGTAGAAGCCTGACGCCAAACGGTCTCAGACTGGGGCTGAACGCCGGCAACGGCGTCGAAGACGGCGACAGCGCCATCGAGGACGCGCAGGCAGCGCTCGACCTCGGCGGTGAAGTCAACGTGGCCCGGGGTGTCGATGATCTGGATGCGGTAGTCCTTACCGTCCTTGTTCCAGAAGCACGTGGTAGCAGCGGAGGTAATGGTTACGCCGCGCTCCTGCTCCTGAACCATCCAGTCCATGGTGGCAGCGCCCTCATGGACCTCACCGATCTTGTGGGTCTTACCGGTGTAGTAAAGAATACGCTCGGTCGTGGTGGTCTTACCGGCATCGATGTGGGCCATGATGCCGATGTTACGGGTATCGGAAAGCTTGTACTTAGGCTTAGCCATGTTAGTTCCTTACCTTAACTTACCAACGATAGTGAGAGAACGCGCGGTTGGCCTCGGCCATCTTGAAGACGTCCTCACGCTTCTTGACGGAAGCGCCCAGGCCGTTGGAAGCGTCGAGGATCTCGTTGGCGAGACGCTCGGCCATGGTCTTCTCCTTGCGAGCGCGGGAGAAGTTGACGATCCAGCGGATACCCAGAGCGGTGGAACGACGGGAGTTGACCTCCATCGGGACCTGATAGGTAGCGCCACCGACACGCTTGGGCTTAACCTCGAGCGTGGGCTTGACGTTGTCCATAGCCTTCTTGAAGGTAGCGAGAGCGTCGCCACCCTCGGACTTCTCGGCAACGATCTCGAAAGCGGTGTAAACGATGCGCTCAGCGGTGGCCTTCTTGCCGTCAAGAAGGACCTTGTTGATGAGCTGAGTCACCAGGCGGTTGTTGTAAACGGCGTCAGGCTGAACCTCACGACGATTAGCTGCTGCACGACGCGGCATGTGAAATCTCCTTAAGTGTCTACCGTGCGGCGCTTAGGCGGCACACGGCGAAAGTATCAAAACGTTATCTGGCTTATTTGGCCTTGGGGCGCTTAGCACCGTACTTGGAACGGGCCTGCATACGGTTCTGGACCGGAGCAGCGTCGTAGGCGCCACGGATGACGTGATAACGGACACCAGGGAGGTCACGGACACGACCGCCGCGGACGAGCACGATGGAGTGCTCCTGCAGGTTGTGGCCCTCACCCGGGATGTAAGCAGTAACTTCGATGCCGTTGACAAGGCGAACACGGGCAACCTTACGAAGAGCCGAGTTCGGCTTCTTGGGGCTCGTGGTGAAGACGCGGGTGCACACGCCGCGCTTCTGGGAGTTGTGCTGCAGAGCAGCGTTCTTGGACTTCTTGGGCACGGAACGACGGCCCTGGCGAACCAGCTGGTTAATAGTAGGCAAAGCGTACTCCTTCTCGAATGATTCCAGCTTTCTGTAAAGTGCAACGGCTTGAATCGAGGGGTCAGCATCCCCCTACGAAACACGCAGTTCGATAGGATACGTGGCGTTAGCTGTGCCGTCAACAGACCACGCCGCCGGGCGTATCCCAAAATTGGCACATTTCCGCAAAGCCTACACAAAAGGAATCCCCTCCTGTACGCGGGGGCGGATTCTCGGGCCGTGCGGCACAGGGGTTAAGTTTGCTGCTCTACAGTCCTGGCTCGCACGGAGAGCACATTAAGTGCTCTCCGGCTCGTGCGAAACTCGCGACAAACTTAACCCCCGCGCCGCCCGGGCCGGGAATCCGACGTGCTCGTCAGGGAAACGCTACCTGCCAAAAAGGGACAGGTTTATTTTGGTCGGTTTTATCTGGGGAAGCGCTGCACTTCAGCGGTGATCTGCTCTCATCTGCCATAGGAAAATCGGCGGCGTTTTCGGAAGTATGCGGCAAATTTTGAACTTACCGAGCACACAGGGATTTTGCGATAACAAACCCGCAGGTAGAACGCTTGAGCATATACGGTGTGGTCGAACCATCAAGATTTTGCCGTATACTTCAGAAATGCAGGCGAATATCGTGCGGTCTAACCGCCCATTTACCGCAAAGAAGGCCGCTTCCCCTAGTAGGAAGCGGCCCCAAATCTTACGAATAGACGATGGTAAAGGGTTCCGACGTTTCGGCGCCCCCTGTTGAAGTGCAGCGTGTGCCCTCAAGCGTTACTGAGACCACTTGGTCGACATCAATCAACTTCGTTGGCACCCAGATGTTCTCTCCGCTATTGCGCGTATAAGAAAAATATAAGTTGAACGCCCCTGCGTCGTCATCTTCGATAATCTGCTCCGATCCATCCTTGTAGGTAACCGTCAACTTCTTCGTGACTGCGTCAATGCCCAGATCATCGATGTGCGTCTGGATGGAAAACGGGCTGATCTCGAGAGGCGTGTCATCGGAGCGGAGTTCCTTAGTATCGACGTACGCTCCAACGCTAAACTCGGGTGTCGATGCCTCGAACGGCTTCGCATCCTCTCCTTCGCCCTCGGTCCACGAGATATTCCAGGTGACCGCATGTTGAAAACCTCGCTCGCGATCCATAGAAGCAAAGTACATCGTGCCATTAATGACAGTATCGCTTGATGTGTCCTTATCAATGGTGCAGCGTGTATCAGCCCATTCCTCGCCGAAGTTCATGCTGGGTGTACCGATGCCTTGTTCTTCTTCACCATAGAGAACAAGTTCGCCTGTCTCTGCTGCCGGCTTGTAGTAGTTAACACCATTTGGATTGGACAGCGTAAACGTCACAGCACCGCAGCCGTTTTGGTCGATAGCCATATCATGAATGTCGAGTGTATAGCCGTTGCCCTCGACGGACAGATTGACCTTCTGTACTGAACCCTCCAAGCTTTGGGGCGCGATACCATCACCAAACTCTCTGGTGTAGGTATATTTAGTCCCCGACGAGCCACCTTGAGTCCAGGTAACGGACTCTCCGTTGCCATGGTTTCCCCAGGCAGAGGCAAAATAACTGGAATTGACAACAGCGTAGGCGACCCCTCCGGTCGCCAGCACTCCGGCAAGACATCCGATTACGGCAACATACAGAGGCTTCGCGTGACCCTTTCGGCGAAGCGGCTCGCCAGCAGCGGCATAAAAAACACGGTCAGCAAGATCGCTATCGGCTTGGACGGACTCGAAGGCCTGCTTGATCTGGTTGGATTTCACGGTCGCCCTCCTCTAGGATGAACTTGAGCTTCGATCTGCCGCGAGCTAAACGCGTTCGAACGGTCGCGGCTGGCACATGCAGTAACTCGGCAATTTCTGAAGTCGAGAAGCCCAGATAGTAATAGAGCACGATAGGAATACGGAATCGCTCAGGAAGTCGCATAACGTCTGACAGGACCGCCTTGGTCTCCTCCTGCGCCGTCGAAAGCGAATCGGCCAGATTCTCAATATCCTCCACACGCCTCCATGGCTTTCGAAAGAGCGATTTGCATTCATTGATCGTGACCCGGATAAGCCATCGACGAAGATGTTCCCAGCTTTCAAATTGCGCATCGCTTTTGAGTAACTTCAGAAAGACATCTTGAGCGACATCATCGGCGTCAGCACGATCGCGCAGATACGTCAATGCGATTCGAAACACGACATCCCGGTGATCTTCGACTGCCTGTCTAAAAGCTTGTTCTTCCATAATCACCTCCCGGTGACGTTAATGGTTCTCGATGAGGCCCTCACCATAGATACGCTTTGACCGAACGGAATGTTTCAAATTCAAGCAGGAAAAACCTACCAAAATAAACCTGTCCCTTTTTGGCAAGGGATCAACGGAACGCAACAGGTTGAGCATACGCAAGCGAGCGGCCCCCAGAGCGTACAAGATGGCATGAAAAAGGCAGGGCATTGACCTTTTGGTCATGCCCTGCCTTTTGAATGACAGATTGTAGCTCTGGGGGCCGCGCAGCGACGGAGGTCGCCGCCGTTCGTTAGAACGGCGGAACTAATTACTCCTCGTCGTTGTCCTTGGCCTCTTCGGCGTCGTCGGTGTCTACGAGCTGGTTGAGCAACTCGTCGAGGGAAGCCATGTCCTCGTTGATCGCGCCGTTGGCGGGAGCCTTCTTGTCGTCGATCGGGGCGCCCAGGAGCTCCTCGTCGGCGTCGGCGTGATGCGTCGGCGTGGCGGAGGTGCCCAGCAGGATGTCGTCCGGACCGTCGGGGCTAAAGACCATCTGCAGCAGCTGCGAGAGGTCTTCCTCGTCGGCAACGTCGTCGTTGTTCTCGAGGATGTAGAGCAGGTCGTGGGCCTCCAGGCCGTCACGGAGCTCCTCGATCGCCTTGGCACCGATGCCATCGATGCGCAGCAGATCCTCCTCGGACTTGCCGACCAGGTCGCCGACCGTCTCGATGCCGACCTCGCTGAACTTGTTGGTCCAGCGCTGCGACACGCCCAGGTCGTCGAACAGGTACAGGCGAGCCTTCTCGGCGGAGATGGTGTGGCCGTTGCGGGTGAACGAACCGTCAGCACCGCCGAACTCGTCGTAGCCGGCCCAGTCGAGCTGCTGCGGGAGCTGCTCGTCCAGGTCCTTGAGCTCCACAGGAGCCCACTCGGGCAGCGACTTAGCGTTGGGCGAAGCCGGGCCGTCGATGTCCACGTAGCCGTCGGCCGTGCGATACGTCAGCTTGGCGTTGGCGTACGGCTTGAGGCCGGTACCGGCAGGGATCTTCTTACCGACGATGACGTTGGACTTAAGGTCGAGCAGGTGGTCGACCTTGCCCTCAATAGCAGCCTCGGTAAGGACGCCGGCGGTACGGATGAACGAAGCGCTCGACAGCCAGGAGTCGATGTTGGACGCGACCTTGAGCGTACCCAGGATGACGGGCTCGGCCACAGGAGCCTGACCGCCCAGACGGGCAACGCGCTCGACCTCGTCGGCGAACTCGTAGCGGTCGACGTACTGACCAAGCAGGTACTTGGAGTCGCCGGGGTTGGTGATCTGAACGCGACGCAGCATCTGACGTGCGAGCACCTCGATGTGCTTGTCGTTCAGGTCGACGCCCTGGCTGGTGTAGACGTCCTTGACGCTCTCGACGAAGGTGTGCATCGTCGACTCGATGTCGGTCAGCTTGCGCAGGTTGCGGAAGTTGACGAAGCCCTTGGTGATCTGGTCGCCGGCGCGAACCTCGCAGCCGTCCTCAATCTCGGGCATGAAGCGCACCGAAGCGGGGACGCGACGCTCGTCGAGGACACGGGTGTGGTCCTCGGAGTCGGTGAGCGTCAGCACGTACTCGGACTTCTCGGGCTTAATCGAGAGGTGGCCGGAGTACGGAGCCAGCTCGGCCTCGCGACCCAGAATCTTCTCGTTGACGTTACCGACGATATCGAACATACGGCTGACCGTAGGCAGACCCTGCGTAATATCGTCGACGCCAGCGACGCCGCCGGAGTGAATGGTACGCATCGTAAGCTGCGTACCGGGCTCGCCGATGGACTGGGCAGCAATAATGCCGACCGCGGTACCGATGGCGACCGGACGACGGGTGGAAAGGTCCCAGCCGTAGCACTTCTGGCACACGCCGTACTTGGAGCGGCAGGTGAGCAGCGCGCGGAGCTTAACCTTCTTGAGGCCCGCATCGACCATCTTCTGGATGTCGGCGACCTTCTCGATGTAGCCGTCCTGCTCAAAGAGCACGGTGCCATCGGGGGCCACGACGTCCTCAATGAAGCAACGGCCGACAAGGTCGGTGTTGAGGTCGGTGGTGCCGGGGATGATGAGGTTGTAGGTGACGCCCTCGTGCGTACCGCAGTCCTCCTCGCGGACGATGACGTCCTGGGCCACGTCGACCAGACGACGGGTCAGGTAACCAGAGTCCGAGGTGTGGGATGCGGTATCGACCAGGCCCTTACGGGCGCCGTAGGTCGAAATGAAGTACTCGAGCGGCAGCAGGCCCTCGCGGAAGTTCGCCTTAATGGGAAGGTCGATTGTCTCGCCGGACATGTCTGCCATCAGGCCACGCATGCCGCCGAGCTGACGCAGCTGGGTCTTAGAACCACGGGCGCCGGAGTCGGCCATCATGTACAGCGGGTTCTCCTCGTCGAACATGTCGAGCATGAGCGCTGCAACCTTGTCGGTACAAGCGGTCCACTCGTTAACGACTTCGATGTGGCGCTCCGTCTCGTTGATGAAGCCCTCCTCGAAGTACTCGTTGATCTGGTCGACGTTGGCCTGGGCGCGGTCAAGCAGCTCCTGCTTCTCGGCAGGGATGAGAGCATCCCACACCGAGATGGTGAGGCCGGCGCGGGTAGCGTAGTGGAAGCCGGAGTACTTGATGGCGTCGAGGATCGGGCCGACCTTGGCCTCGGGGTAACGATCGCAGCAGTCCGCAACCAGCTTGGCCACGTCGCCCTTGACCATCTTGTAGTTCATGAACTCATAGTCTTCGGGCAGGCACTGGCGGTTGAAGATGATGCGGCCGATAGAGGTCTCGAAGCGCGCGGTCTTGTTGCCGGTGACATCGTAGTCGACAAACTCGTTCTTGCCGTTCTTGACGCGGAAGATACGGGTGCCGTCCTCGTTGATGACGTTGGCGTTCTCGGCGGACACGCGGACCTGAATCTTGGCCTGCATGTCGACCTCGGAGCGGCAGTCATAGGCATGCAGCGCGTCGTCGAAGCTCGAGAACACGTGGTTCTCACCCGGCAGACCGTCGCGGACCTGGGTCAGGTAGTACACACCGATGATCATGTCCTGCGAGGGGATGTTGACCGGCTTGCCGGATGCCGGCGAGCGCAGGTTGTTCGCAGAAAGCATGAGCACGCGAGCCTCGGCCTGAGCCTGGCTGGACAGCGGCACGTGGACAGACATCTGGTCGCCGTCGAAGTCGGCGTTGAAGGGCGAGCAGACCAGCGGGTGCAGGTGGATAGCCTTGCCCTCGACCAGCACCGGCTCAAAGGCCTGGATGGACAGACGATGCAGGGTCGGAGCACGGTTGAGCAGCACGACGCGGCCGTCGATGACCTCTTCGAGGATATCCCACACAAAGGTGGCACCGCGGTCGATAGCGCGCTTGGCGCCCTTGATGTTCTCGACCTTGCCGAGCTCGACCAGACGCTTCATGACGAAGGGCTTGAAGAGCTCCAGCGCCATGGTCTTGGGCAGACCGCACTGGTGCAGCAGCAGCTTGGGGTCGGTAACGATTACCGAACGGCCGGAGTAGTCGACACGCTTGCCCAGCAGGTTCTGACGGAAACGACCCTGCTTGCCCTTGAGGGCCTCGGCGAGCGACTTGAGCGGGCGACCACCACGGCCAGAGACCGGGCGACCACGACGGCCGTTGTCGAACAGGGCGTCCACGGACTCCTGGAGCATGCGCTTCTCGTTGTTCACGATGATCGCAGGGGCGTCCAGGTCGAGCAGGCGCTTGAGTCGGTTGTTACGGTTGATCACGCGACGGTACAGGTCGTTGAGGTCGGACGCGGCAAAGCGGCCGCCATCGAGCTGGACCATCGGGCGCAGATCGGGCGGAATGACCGGGATGACGTCCAAGATCATGTTCGCGGGGCTGTTGCCACCCTTCAGGAAGGCATCAACGACCTCGAGGCGCTTAACGGCCTTCTCGCGCTTCTGCTTCTGGGAGTCCTCGTCGGCGATGATGGCCTTGAGCTTCTCGGCCTCGGAAGGAAGGTCGATGGCAGCGAGCAGGTCGCGGACGGCCTCGGCACCCATGCCACCCTTGAAGTACATTGAGTAGTAGCGGGTCATCTCGCGGAACAGCGGCTCATCGGAGATGAGGTCGCGCTCGGTGAGCTTCATGAAGGCGTTGAAGGCATCCGTACGAAGCTGCTTCTCGTCCTTGCACTCTTCCTCGATGTCGACGATGCCGGAGGCGATCTCCTCGGGGGTCAGCGGCTCCTCATCGGAGAACTCGTCAAAGTTCTCGGGGTTGCCCTGCTCCTTGAGGGACTCGATCTGGCGGGCGCACTCGGCATCGATCTCTTCCAGATCGGCGGCGAGCTCCTCGCGCAGGTCGTCGGCGTCGGCCTCGCGGGCCTCATAGTCGACCTCGGTGATGATGTAGCTGGCAAAGTACAGAACCTTCTCGAGGTCCTTGGACTTGATGTCGAGCATACGGCTCATCGGGAAGCTCGTGGGGCTCTTGAAGTACCAGATGTGGGACACGGGAGCGGCGAGCTCGATGTGACCCATGCGGTCGCGACGCACCTTGGCCGAGGTGACCTCGACGCCGCAGCGCTCGCAGACGATGCCCTTGAAGCGGATGCCCTTGTACTTGCCGCAGGAGCACTCCCAGTCCTTGGCGGGACCGAAGATCTTCTCGCAGAACAGGCCGTCCTTCTCGGGCTTGAGGGTACGGTAATTGATGGTCTCCGGCTTCTTGACCTCGCCGTGCGACCAGGAACGGATCTGGTCGGCGGAGGCAAGGGAGATCTTTACCGAGTCAAAATCAGTAGCTTCGAAATCTGCCACAGTCAACTACTCCTTATCAGTGGTCGTGGCGGCGACAGCCTCGGGCGCCTCGGCGGTTTCGGCATCCTCGGCCTCGATGTCGGCGTCAACGCCGGCGAGCGCAGCCAGGTCGTCGAGAGCAGAGGTCTCCTCGGCGGTCACAGGGGCGGAGGCGTCCTCGTCAGCATCGTGCATGGGCTCGATGTCCAGTGCGAGGGAGCGGATCTCCTTGACGAGAACCTTGAAGGACTCGGGGATACCCGGGACAGGAACGTTCTCGCCCTTGACGATGGACTCGTAGGTCTTGACGCGGCCCACGGTATCGTCGGACTTGACGGTCAGGATCTCCTGCAGGACGTTGGAAGCACCGTAAGCGTACAGTGCCCAAACTTCCATCTCGCCGAAGCGCTGGCCGCCGAACTGGGCCTTGCCGCCCAGAGGCTGTTGGGTAACCAAGCTGTAAGGGCCAGTCGAACGGGCGTGGATCTTGTCGTCGACCATGTGGCCGAGCTTGAGGATGTAGGACGTACCCACGGTAATGGGCTCGCGGAACTCCTCGCCGGTGCGGCCGTCGAACAGACGGGTCTTGCCGCGCTCGTCAAGCTGGGTGACGAACTCGGGGCGCATGTGATCGCCAAAGGCAGCGGTGGCCTTGTTGAGCATGTTCTTGTTGGCACGGCGGATGACCTCGGCGATCTCGTCCTCCTTGGCGCCATCGAAGACGGGCGTGGCGGTGAAGAACGGACCGGGGACGTACTTGTCGGAGTCGGCCTGCTCGGTATCCCAACCGCAGGCGGCAGCCCAGCCAAGGTGGCACTCGAGCAGCTGGCCGACGTTCATACGCGAAGGAACGCCCAGCGGGTTGAGGATAACGTCGATCGGGGTACCGTCAGCCATGTAGGGCATGTCCTCGACCGGCAGAACGTTACAGATAACACCCTTGTTGCCGTGGCGGCCGGCGATCTTATCGCCCTGCTGGATCTTACGACGCTGGGCGACGTAGACGCGCACCTGCTCGTTGACGCCGGGGGCCAGGTCGTCGCCGTTCTCGCGGCTAAAGCGGACGACGTCGATGACGCGGCCGTACGCGCCGTGAGGCATCTTAAGGGAAGTGTCGCGGACATCGTGGGCCTTGGCACCGAAGATGGCGCGAAGCAGGCGCTCCTCGGCGGTCAGAGCGCTCTCGCCCTTAGGCGTAACCTTACCGACCAGGATGTCGCCAGGGCCGACCTCGGCGCCGATGCGGATGATGCCGTCCTCATCGAGGTTGGCAAGCATATCCTCGGAGAGGTTCGGGATCTCGCGGGTGATCTCCTCGGGGCCGAGCTTGGTGTCGCGGGCGTCGATCTCGTGACGGGTGATGTTGATGGTCGTCAACAGGTCCTCGGCCACCAGGCGCTCGGACACGACGATACCGTCCTCGTAGTTAAAGCCTTCCCACGGCATGTAGGCCACGGTGAGGTTCTGGCCCAGTGCGAGCTCGCCGTGATCGGTCGAAGGACCGTCGGCCAGAGGCTCGCCCTGCTCAACGGTGTCACCGACGCGCACGAGCGGACGGTGGTTGATGCAAGTGGACTGGTTGGAGCGCTGGTACTTGGCCAGGTGATACTCGTCCATGCCGCCGGCATGCTTGACGATGATCTTGGCGGCGTCGGCAAAGATGACCTCGCCGGCATTCTTGGCCAGGGTGACCTCGCCGGAGTCCAGGGCGGCGCGACGCTCCATGCCGGTACCGACATAGGGAGCGGCAGGGTGAACCAGCGGCACGGCCTGACGCTGCATGTTGGCGCCCATGAGCGTACGCTTGGCGTCGTCGTGCTCCAGGAACGGGATCAGCGTGGCTGCGACGGAGAGCATCTGACGCGGCGAGACGTCCATGTAGTCGACGTCCTCGACGGGCACGTCGGCGGGAGCGCCGAAGGAGCCATCGAAGTCGCGGGTACGGGCAATCACACTATGCGGACGAACGATCTTGCCCTCGGCATCGGTCGTGATGAACTCGTTGGTCTTGGGATCGAGCGGCGTGTTGGCCGGCGCGATGACGTGCTTCTCTTCCTCGTCAGCGGTCATCCAGTCGATCTGGTCGGTGGCAACGCCGTTCTCGACGCGGCGGAACGGGGCCTCAATGAAGCCGTACTCGTTGACGCGGGCGTAGAGGGCGAGCGAGCCGATCAGGCCGATGTTGGGTCCTTCGGGGGTCTCGATCGGGCACATGCGGCTGTAATGCGAATTGTGAACGTCGCGGACGGCCGTCGGCACGTTGGTGCGGCGGCTGGAGCCGGACTTGTGGCCGGCAAGACCACCAGGGCCGAGTGCGGACAGACGGCGCTTGTGGGTCAGACCGGTCAGGGGGTTCGCCTGGTCCATGAACTGCGAGAGCTGCGAGGAACCGAAGAACTCCTTGATGGAGGCCACGATCGGGCGGATGTTGATGAGCGACTGCGGGGTGATCTCGTCGATGTCCTGGGAGCTCATGCGCTCACGGACGACGCGCTCCATACGGCTCATGCCGATACGGAACTGGTTGGCGACGAGCTCGCCGACGGTGCGGATGCGGCGGTTGCCGAAGTGATCGATGTCGTCGACCTTGAAACCCTGCTCGCCGGCAGCGAGGGACAGGAGGTAGCGCAGCGTAGCGACGATATCCTCGTCGGTGAGCACCGTGACCTCTTCCTCGGTGGTGAGGTTGAGCTTCTTGTTGACCTTGTAGCGACCGACGCGGGCCAGATCGTAGCGCTGCGGGTTGAAGAGCAGACCCTCGAGCAGGCTGCGGGAAGCGTCCACGGTGGGAGGCTCGCCCGGGCGCAGACGACGGTAGATCTCGATGAGGGCGTCCTCGCGGGTGAGAGCAGTGTCGCGCTCCAGGGTACGCTTGATCACATCGGAGTTGCCGAGCAGCTCGATGATGTCGTCGTTGGTGACGGCGATGCCAAGGGCGCGCAGGAACATCGTGGCGCTCTGCTTGCGCTTACGGTCGATGGAGACCATGAGCTGGTCGCGCTTGTCGACCTCAAACTCAAGCCAGGCACCGCGGGACGGGATGATCTGGGCCTTGTAGATCTGCTTGCCCGAATCCATCTCGGAGCTGTAGTACACGCCCGGGGAACGGACGAGCTGCGAGACGACGATACGCTCGGTACCGTTGATGATGAAGGTGCCCTGATCAGTCATCATGGGGAAGTCGCCCATGAAGACGAGCTGCTCCTTGATCTCGCCGGTCTCCTTGTTGGTGAGACGGACGTCGGTCAGAAGCGGAGCCTGATAGGTCATATCCTTCTCGCGGCACTCCTCGACGGTGTGCGCGGGGTCGCCGAACTGATGCTCGCCGAAGGTAACCTCGAGAACATGGTTCTGGCTCTGGATGGGGCTGGATTCCTTGAACGCCTCACGAAGGCCCTCGTCCTTAAAACGCTCAAAGGATTCCCTTTGAACAGAGATAAGGTTGGGGAGCTCCATGGCCTCCGGGATTTTCCCGAAGCTGACGCGCTTGCGCTCAGTGGCAGTGTATGCGTAGGTCACCAGGTTTTTCCTCCTTCACGGAAATGCTCGGTGGGTTGGCGAGGCATAGCTTCGCCAGTTATCGCAACCTAATAGTTTATCAGGTACCGACCGTTGGGCAAGAAAAGCCTTGACGCGATTGAGTTTTTGGAGTAGCAAAGTTTTTCGACAGAAAAGGTGCAGGTAGATAGTGGTATACCGAACATCTGTTCATATATTTTCTGTGAACGAGGTTGCTGGTGCGGACCGCTGAATGACGGAATGGCGGCGAGGGTTGGCCGGGTGGAAACTGCGTCCCGTTTTGAGGCCTCAAACTGGGTCGCAGTTTCCGGTTGAACCCTGTTTGGGAAACCGTGTCCCATTCTGAGCCGAAATTCCGGGTCGCGCTTTCCGCTAGGGGCTCCAACCGGAAAGCGCATCCCAGAATTCGACCAAATTGTGGGTCGCACTTTCCGGGACTAAGCTGTAGATTGCATAAAAAACGGGCGCGAACCGAGGTCCGCACCCGTAAAAGTTGATGCCCAAAGGCCTATTTGCGCATCAAACCGCCGCGCTCGTCGATGGCGTCCCAGAAGGCGCCGGCAAAGCGAGGATCGTTTGCAGCCATGAGGGCGTTGGTGGCCATCCAGCCAGACGGGGTACCGGTATCGTAGCCCGACAGCGGGTCGATGACGACAGCGTACATGGCCTCGCGATCGAGCGAACGTGCCATGGCGTCGGTCAGCTGGATCTCGCCGCCCTTACCGGCCTGCTGATCGGCCAGCAGGTCCATGACCAGCGGGCTCAGCAGGTAGCGACCGACGATGTACAGGTTGGACGGAGCCGCCTCGGGAGCGGGCTTCTCAACCAGGCCGCCGATGCGCCAAACGGCACCGGGCTCGTCGTCAGCGGCATTCTCGAAGCCCTCGAGAGAGCCCACGCGATCGCCGGCGATGACGCCATAGCGGCTGACTTCCTCGGGAGCGCACGCGGCAACGGCGATAACCGAAGCGCCACCGTGCTCCTTGGAGACGGCCAGCATCTTGTCGCAGATGTCGCGGTTGGGCACAACGTAGTCGCCCAGAAGAACCAGGAAGTTCTCCCCTGCCACAGCGTCGGCGGCAGAGCGAATGGCGTGACCGAGGCCCTTGGGCTCGTACTGATAACGGAAGTCAACCGGCATACCGCCCGCATGAGCGACAGCGTCGGCGTAGGCGTCCTTACCGCGCTCGCGCAGCAGGTTCTCGAGCGAACGGTCGGGCTGGAAGTAGTTCAGCAGCTCGGGCTTGCCGGGCGAGGTGACGATGATGGCGTCGTCGACCTCCTCGGGATCGAGCGCCTCCTCAACGACATACTGGATGACCGGCTTATCGAGAACCGGCAGCATCTCTTTGGGCGTGCACTTGGTGCCAGGCAGAAAACGCGTGCCAAGACCGGCGGCGGGGATGATTGCCTTCATATTATTCAAGGATCCTTTCGCAGGCGCAGAATGCGCCCTGTGCGTGCGGCACGGCGGCCGCAGACCAAATTGCGATACCGAAGTATCTTACCGCCGGGACCAGGCGCTACCGCTAGGCAAACGCCATTCTTCAGCAGGTCAACGCAAATTATTGCTCGAATGGTGCAATTTTATCGCCCAACGGTAGTGACCCCAAAGCACTGCAAACGGCAGCAATTTGCATGCCGAGCCAGCAAAATAGAGGGGTCATAACAAAAAAGACGGGGCTCGCAATGCGAACCCCGTCTGCAAAGAAATCTGGCGAGAAAGCCTGATTACTTGAGGGTGACAGCAGCGCCAGCAGCCTCGAGCTTCTCCTTGGCAGCCTCGGCGTCCTCCTTCTTGGCACCCTCGAGAACAGCCTTGGGAGCGCCCTCGACGACCTCCTTGGCCTCCTTCAGGCCAAGGTTGGTGAGCTCACGGACGGCCTTGATGACCTGGATCTTGTTGTCGCCGAAGCCCTCGAGCACGACGTCAAACTCGGTCTTCTCCTCGGCCTCAGCAGCGCCAGCAGCGGGAGCGGCGACAACAGCAGCAGGAGCAGCGGCGGAAACGCCGAAGGTGTCCTCGATAGCCTTGACGAGCTCGGAAGCCTCGAGAAGGGTCATTTCCTTAAGAGCATCGATGATCTCATCGGTGGTAAGCTTAGCCATTTCTAAGTCCTTTCGGTTTCCGTGCGGATGCACGGAGATCAGTTAAAACACGGCGCGAATGCGCCAGGGGTGCGGCGTTGCCGCCGCGGGTGAAAACAGCGACTAGGCTGCCTTCTGCTCGGAGACCTGCTGGATCGAACGAGCGAGACCAGAGGAAACGCCGTTGACGCAGACAGCAATGTCGCGAGCGAAACCGGAGATGAGACCGGCGATCTGACCGAGAAGCTGATCCTTGGTGGGCAGCTCGGCGATAGCCTTAACATCATCAGCGGAAACGGCCTTGCCGTCGGAGATACCGCCCTTGATCTCAAGGACGCCCTTGGACTTAGCGGAGAAGTCCTTAAGGGCCTTAGCGGCCTCGACCGGCTCGGTCTCGTAGAACACATAAGCGACGGGGCCGGCGAGAATCTCGTCGATCTCGGGCTGCTCCTGGTTCTTGAGAGCGATCTTGACCAGGTTGTTCTTGTAGACCTTCATCTCGGCGCCGCACTCGCGAAGCTGATGACGCAGCTCCTGAGCCTGCTTAACCGTCAGACCGTTGTAGTTGACGACGAACAGACCGGCGTTCTCGGCGATACGGGACTCGATCTCTGCAACCTTGTCGATTTTGTACTGCTGGGGCATGAATTACACCTCCTCGAATTCTTTCCGGGCACGGTCCGCCACAAGGACGTGACGGGGGCATGTCCAAAAAGAAAGCCCCCGCGCTGCATGAGCGACGGGGGCGAGAAGACATATCTACTCGACCACCTCGGCTGGCGGGATATCCCATTAAGCTCGCGGGCGATGCCCGTTTGCGCCGGCTGTCTCTGGCAGCGGATTCGTGCGTGAACCGAAAGTATTATGGCGGGGACCCCGGCGTCGGTCAACGGAAAACCGGGCTGCACACAATTCCACCATCCGGCCGCACCGCCGAAGGCCGGGCGCAAGGTTTTCGCTCGGTCAAGTCCTGGCTCGCACGAAGAGCACATTAAGTGCTCTTCGGCTCGTGCGGAATCTACGAAAACCTTGCGCCCGGCCTTCGGCGGCGCGTGCCTGCGTTGACTTTGGGCAGCCCGGGTTTTCGTTGGCTGACGCCCCCACTCATAATGCTTGGGTCGGTAGGCTGATGGTTTTGGGTCCCATTGGGCTATAGGGTTGACACGAAGTTGGACAGGCGGCTGAGACCTTCGTCCAGATCTTTGTCGGAGACGCAGTAGCTTAGGCGGATGTGGCCTTCGGTGCCGAAGCAGTTGCCGGGGACTAGGGCTACGTTTGCTTCTTTGATGGCTTTGATGCAGAAATCTTCGCTGGTTAGGCCGTACTGTTTGATGCTGGGGAAGGTGTAGAAGGCTCCTGCGGGTTCTACGACGTCGAGGCCCATGTTGTTGAGGGCTGTAAGAACTCGTTCGCGGCGGGCTCGGTAGACTTTGAGCATGGGGGTTGGGTCGATGGTCAGGGCTCGGGCTGCGGCGTCCATCTCGAAGGAGACGGCGCTCGATACTAGGTATTGGTGGGCTTTTGCGATCTCGGCGATGACGGGGGCTGCCGCTGCGAGCCAGCCCAAACGCCAGCCGGTCATGGCCCAAGGTTTGGAGAAGCTCTCGATGACCACTGTCTGCTCGCGTAGCTCCGGGTGGCGCTGGGCAAAGCGCTCGTAGCCATCCACATAGACCAGACGGTTATATACGTCGTCGCAGACCACGTAGATGCCCGCCTGCTCTGCCACGCGTGCCACGGCGTCGAGCGATGCCGCGTTGAGAATGCAGCCCGTGGGATTGTTGGGCGTGCAGATGACGATGGCCTTGGTCGCCGGCGTCACGCAAGCACGAAGTGCGTCCTCGTCAATCTGAAATTGCGCAGGCTCCGTATCCAAAAAGACCGCCTTGGCATGGTTGGCCACGGCAATGCTCTCGTACAAGCCAAAGGCCGGCGTGGGGATAATGACCTCGTCGCCGGGGTTGAGCATAGCCATAAATGTTGCCGACAGGGCTTCGGTCGCGCCGTCGGTCAGGATGACCTCGTCGGCCGAAAACATAAGGCCCGCGTCCCCCATGTAGGCAGACAACACCTCACGCAGGGCGGGACGGCCGTTGTTGGGCGGATAGTGCGTGTCGCCGCGGTCCAACGAAGCGGTCACCTCGGCGCTAATCACATCGGGCGTGGGAAAATCAGGCTCGCCAAGCGCAAGCGCGATGCACCCTGGGTGCTGGGCGGCGAGCGCGTTAATCCGACGGATGCCGGAGGGCTTGAGCGTGGCAAGCGAGGTATTCATAGGCAGACGCATGGCGTTCCTTTCGTAAGGGTTGCACTAGGATAGCGCGGCGAGGCGCCGTCAGACGGTGTAACCTAAACGGAAACCGACCGGAAAGGAGGCGGCATGGAGACGACCGCACGCGGCGATAAGCCCAAAACGCTGCAAACCATTGCGTATATCAGTATTCCCGAGAGCGCCGATCTTGAGTTTTTGCTCTGGGACCTGCAGGATGCCATCGCAGCCTATGCCCGGCTTTCCGGCACCGCACTCCCCCGCCCGATCGATTTGGAGGCGGATGATGGCGGCAGCCTTGCAGACGGCATCGTATTTGCAGTTGAGGATGCGCTCGATAGCGAGGCGTTGACAGCCATTGAACAGGCGCTCGATCGCTTTAAAAGCGCGGAGACGTGTGTCTATATCCTTGTCCAGGCCGACGTCGATGGCCTCGAGCGAGCGCACGGGCTCGTCGTGCGCTTGCGAGCGGCGTGCGACCTTCGTGAGCTGTCATGGTGCGGCGGCGTTGTCATCTGTGCCGGCAGCGGCATCGCAGCACTTCGCCATTCCCCACGCATGGGCCTCTTGCGCCGGCCTTTTTCGGAAGCGATGGATAAGCTTGTGGGCGCCGTTCGCATGGGCTGCTCCATTGAACATGCGCAGCTGCTTGGCGGCGGCGATGCCGATAGCGTCGACGTCGATGGCATGGTGTGCGTCAAGCCTGCCGTGCCCGCACCAATCTGGCGCGCCATCATCAAACGCCTCGGCATCCATGCTCAATCAAGTATCTAAATTAGAGAGCGGCCCAGTCAGCTGCCTCGCGCCAGCGCTCGACAAGGCTCTCCGGACGCCAAGCCGCATTGGCAGGACTTGTCGACGGTAGAACGATGGCGGGCAGCCCGGTGCGTTCTTGTAGATAGCGCTTGTAGAGCCGGCCAGCTGTACCACCGTTGCATACCACCTGTTCAATGGGAGCTGCGCCGGTAATGCGCTCGATATGTGCCGGCACAACGTTTTTGATGCTCGCGTCACTCGAGCCCTTAATGTCGCAGCTCTCGATCACATCCCACAGGGCCACGCCGCCGTTCAGCAGCATGGCCCGCTTAGCGGCAATGGAGGCATCGAGCGTCACGGGCTCACCGCTTGCCAAAGGATCGCCCTCGTTGGGCGGCACAGGCACACCGAGGCACGCGGCCATCACGCGCCAAAAGCGGTTCTGGGGGTTGCCGTAATAAAAGGCATTGGCGCGCGACAGCACCGAGGGAAACGACCCCAGCACCAAAACGCGCGAGCGCTCGTCAAACACGGGCTCAAACCCATGCTCAATATGTTGATAGCCCTCGTCAGACGTTGCCATGGCCTAGGCCCTCAGCAGATAGCGCACCTCGTAGGGCGCGAGCTCAAGGGAGCCCGGCAACTCGACCGTGGGCATGCCGTCGGCAAGCAGGTCGACAAAGGAGCCGTTGAGCTCGCCGGCGCCAAAGGTATAAGGCTCGTCCACGGCGTTCACCGCTACGAGCACCGTCGCGTCGTCGCAGGCGCGCTCGAACAGCAGCTGCTTGTTCTGGATCACCACGTTGCGGTACGCGCCATAGTTGAGAGCGCGGGCCGCCGCGTCGTTTGCCGAGCGAAGGTGCGCGAGCTGCGTGACGAACGCCGTCAGCTCGTTGGGCGCAGGCTCATTGAGCGCAGGGCGCAGCGCCCAGTCGCCATCGGGGCCGCCCTTTTCGCCGGCAATTCCCCACTCGCTGCCATAGTAGACACACGGAATGCCCGGCATGCCAAAGAGCATGCCATAGGCGGGCCGCAGGCACGACTTATCAGTGAGGATGCTCGCCAGGCGCGGCACGTCGTGGTTGTCGACAAACGACAGAAGATGTTTGCCGCGGTAGATGCACCACGGATCGCCGCCAAACTGGCGGTGCAGCGAATGAGCGATCTCGAACATGTTGACCGAGTTAAAGCTGGAGTACAGGCCCTTGTAGCACTCGTAGTTGGTGCAGGAGTCGAGCATCTCGTCGTTGACGATCTGATTGTAGTCGCCGTGGAGCGTCTCACCAATCAGCACAAAGTCGGGCTTGAGCTCACGGGTAAAGGAGTGCAGGCGGCGCATAAAGTCGCGATCGAGCATATAGGCAACGTCCAGGCGCAGGCCGTCGACGCCAAAGACGTCGGCCCAACGACGCACGGACTCAAGCAGGTAATCGACCACGTCGGGATTTTGCAGGTTGAGCTTCACGAGCTCAAAATGGCCCTCCCAGCCCTCGTACCAAAAGCCGTCGCCATAGCAGGAATCACCGTCAAAACTGATGTGGAACCAGTCCTTGTAGGGCGAGTCCCACTTGCGCTCCTGCACATCGCGGAAGGCCCAAAAGCCACGGCCCACATGGTTAAAGACGGCATCGAGCACCACGCGGATGCCATGGGCATGCAGCGTCTCGCACACGGCGGCGAAGTCGGCATCCCCACCCAAGCGGCGGTCGATGTGGCGCAGGCTGCGCGTGTCGTAGCCATGGCTATCGGACTCGAGCGGCGGGTTGATGAGCACAGCGCCAACGCCGAGCTTCTGCAGGTAGTCGGCCCATTGGGCGATCTTCATGATGGGCGCATCGGGGTTGGGCGCGGCGTTGGCAGCCTGGGCGAGTTCATCCTCGGCAACGGGCGCGGCGTTTTCGCGTGGAGCTCCACAAAAGCCCAGCGGATAGATCTGATAGAACGTCGTCTCGTATGCCCACATAGCAACCTCCCGGTAAGCGCAACACAACGACATCCATTGTATGCCCAGCTTGTATCCTCTCCCCCAAAATAAGTTGCGGTGGAATAGTTCCTGCTTGGGCCTTCAGAGGCCTTAAACAGGAACTATTCCACCGCAACTGATGAGGGGACGTGATTAGGCGACGGGCTTGGCGCGGCGGATGGCTGGGAACAGTACGGTGATGGCGAGGATGACGCCCACGACGGTAATCGCCCCGCCCACGAAGCCGATCCAAGCGATACCGGGACCCGAAACCACGGCACCGCCGATTGCGGTGCCCGTGCCGATACCCAGATTGAACAGGCCCGAGAAGATCGACATGGCGACAGCCGACGAATCCGCCGGCGTGTACTTGATGAGCTCGGCCTGGAACGCCACATTGAAGGCCGTGGCGCAGCAGCCCCACAGCGCGCAAACGCCAAGAACCGCGACGAGCGACGGTGCAACCGGACCCATGAGCAGCAGGGCCGCTGGCACGCCGGAAAGCGTGATAGCCAAGAACGGGAAGCGGTGCCCATCGAACAGTCGGCCGAACAGCCAGCTTCCGAGCAGACCAGAGCAGCCAAACGCCGTCAGTGTCATGGTGATGGCGCCCGCGTCGACGTGCGCGACCTGCGCCAGGAAGGGCTCAATATAGCTGTAGCCTGCGTAGTAACCGGTCGCCATAAAGACCGTGACCGCATAAAGCGCAATCAAAAACGGGTTCTTGAGCAGCTCAGGCAGCTGCTTGACGGTAAAGCGCTCACCCGCCGCCATGGTCGGGAACACCGCCGCCTGGTACACCACCGCGGCGGCAGAGAAGGCACCGACCACGGCAAACGTCATGCGCCAGCCCACGGCCAGTCCGATGGCGCGACCGAGGGGCAGACCAAAGATCTGCGCGATGGACGAGCCCGTGGCGATCATGCTAATGGCGAGCGCCCCGTGGCGACTGTCGACCAGGCGCGAGGCCATAATCGAGGCGACCGACCAGAACACGGCATGTGCGCAAGCGACCACCAGGCGCGCACAGACCAGGATGGGATATGTCGGTGCCACAGCGGACAGGAACTGCCCGAGCGAGAACACGGCAAGCACGCCGAGCAGCATACGCTTGAACTCAAAGCGCGAGGCGAACACCATAAGCGGCAACGACAGCAGCATGACGCCCCAGGCGTAGACCGAGATCATGATGCCGGCCTGGGCCTCGGTGAGCGAAAACGACGCGGCAATATCAGTCAGAAGGCCAATGGGCATGAACTCCGACGTGTTGAATACGAACGCGCAGCAGGCGAGCCCGATAAGCGGGAGCCACTGCTTGAGTGAGATGCCATCTTGTCTTGCCTGAGCCATGTAGAAACCTCTCCGATTGTCTTGAGCGGTGGGCGATTATATAGCAACGGCCCCGCATCCGTCAGTACAGATGCAGGGCCGCAATCAACTCAATACACAGAGGTTGCGCCGTCAATTAATAACTAAGCCAGCCCCAGCAATATGCCCGCCGAATGCACGACAAACGCCACGATCCAGGCGACCGTCACCTGAAACGCGAACACGGCAACGGCATAGCGCGCGCCCAACTCGCTCTTGACGGCGCCGATGGACGCCACGCAGGGCGGGTACAGCAGCGTAAAGACCAGGAACACGTAGGCGGTAAACGGCGAAAACATGGCTGACAGTGCCGCGGGCGAGGTTGCGCCCAAAAGCACCGTGAGGGTCGAGATGACGCTCTCCTTGGCAATAAGTCCCGTGACGAGTGCCGTCGAGGCGCGCCAGTCGCCAAAGCCGAGCGGGGCCAACACCGGCGCGATGATGCTGCCGAGGCCCGCAAGCAGGCTTTGCGACTGATCGGCGACCACATTAAAGCGAATGTCGAACGTCTGAAGGAACCAGATGACCACCGTAGCGGCAAAGATAATGGTAAAGGCCTTGGTGATAAAGTCCTTGGCCTTATCCCATGCCAGCATCACCGTCGTCTTGACGCTCGGCAGGCGATAGTTGGGAAGCTCCATGATAAACGGCACCGGGTCGCCCTTAAATGCCGTGCGGTTGAGCACCAGAGCGGCAATGCAGCCGACCACGATACCGATCAGATAGAGCGAGACCATGGCGGGAACTGTCGCCTGCGGGAAAAACGCCCCGCACAGCAGACCGTAGACCGGCAACTTGGCCGAGCAGCTCATGAACGGCGTGAGCATGACCGTCATCTTGCGGTCGTGCTCGGATGGGAGCGTACGGGTCGACATGATAGCCGGCACGGTACAGCCAAAACCGACGAGCATGGGCACGAAGCTGCGGCCCGACAGACCAAAGCGACGCAGTACCTTATCCATGACAAAGGCCACGCGCGCCATGTATCCGGAGTCTTCCAGAATGGAGAGGAACAAGAAGAGCACGACGATAATCGGCAGGAAGGTCAGCACGCTGCCCACGCCCGTAAGCACGCCGTCGACAGCCAGCGAGCGCACTACGTCGTTGGTGCCGAACGCCTTGAGGCCCGCATCGGCCGAGGCGATGATGGCAGCGATGCCGTCCTCCATGAGTCCCTGCAACGCCGCGCCGATCACGCCAAACGTCAGCCAAAAGACGAGGCCCATGATCACCAGAAACGCCGGAATGGCCGTGTAGCGACCCGTCAGGATGCGGTCGATCTTGACGGAGCGCACGTGCTCGCGGCTCTCATGCGGCTTGACGACGCAGCGCCCGCACACGTCGCCGATAAAGCTAAAGCGCATATCGGCCAGCGCGGACAGGCGGTCGGTGCCGGCTTCGCCCTCCATCTGGGTAATGATGTGCTCGATAGCGTCGAGCTCATTGCGATCCAAGTGAAGCGCCTCGGTCACCAGCTCGTCGCCTTCAACCAGCTTGGTCGCCGCAAAACGCACCGGAATGTGCGCCGTCACGGCATGGTCCTCGATAAGGTTGGCAATGCCGTGGATGCAGCGATGCAGTGCACCGCCGTCCGAGCCATTGGGCGCACAGAAGTCCAGGCGACCGGGGCGCTCGCGGAACCGTGCCACGTGCAAGGCATGATCCACCAGCTCGCCGATGCCCTCGTTGCGGGCAGCGCTAATGGGGACAACAGGCACGCCCAACAGGCTCTCGAGCAGGTTGACGTCCACGGCGCCGCCGTTGGCCGTCACCTCGTCCATCATGTTGAGCGCGATGACCATGGGGCGGTCGAGCTCCATAAGCTGCAGCGTCAGGTACAGGTTGCGTTCGATATTAGTAGCGTCGATGATGTCGATGATGGCGTCGGGGTTTTCGCCCAGGATAAATTGGCGACTGACGATCTCTTCGCCCGTGTACGGAGACAGCGAATAGATGCCGGGCAGGTCGGTAACGCTTGCCTCGGGATGGTTACGGATGGTGCCGTCCTTGCGGTCGACCGTCACGCCGGGAAAGTTACCGACGTGCTGGTTGGAGCCCGTAAGCTGGTTGAACAGCGTGGTCTTACCGCAGTTTTGGTTGCCGGCGAGGGCAAAATGCAGCGGTGCGCCCTCGGGCACGGCCGTCTTGGCAGCACGAGGCGAATACGTCCCTTCGCCCAGGGCCGGGTGATCCGTCGTGCCGATTGCGGCGTTAACGCGCGGGCCGGTATCGGTGTCGTGCACATCCACGAGCTCAATGCGTGCGGCATCGTCCTTGCGCAGCGTCAACTCGTAGCCGCGCAGGCGAATCTCGAGCGGGTCGCCCATGGGGGCATACTTCATCATGGTAACTTCGGTGCCCGGAGTTAGGCCCATGTCCAAAATATGCTGTCGGAGTGCCTGATCGTCCGATGCCACCGATGCGACAACGGCGTCCTTTCCAATCTCGAGTGTATCGAGCTTCACGCGCTCATCCTTTCGTTAGACGCGGTTAACCGTTTATCGGGGCTAACCAACTCGTAACGACAAATGATAGCGCTCTGAACTATTATATAAAGTCAAATACCGATGTTTACCTGCGCAAACTTTATGCGGTGCGCCCCGAAAGCTCTTTGCGCATACCGCTCAGCGAGATCGAAATGGAACCCGACCGCGCGGTAGCAGTGAGTCGATCACCCTCAACCGACCCCGTGCATGTAAAGGGCGCCTTGCCCATCAAGACGTGGGAGATAGTACC
>CAUHFS010000007.1 GCA_959605475.1 uncultured Collinsella sp.
TTCCGCAGGACGCAAAGAGGCTCCGCAGCGCGAAGCGCGATGCGGAGCCTCTTTGCATGTCCGAGGACGTTCCGGAGAGAAACCCCCGTCACGCCCCCGGATTCCCGGTGGGAGTTCTAGACCTTGTCGGCCTTAGTACATACCGCCGCCCTGCTGACCAGCGGTGGCAGCAGCGATAGCGTCCTCAAGCTGAGTGTTTTTGGGGACATCGGAGACGGTAGCCTCGGTGATGAGGATCAGGCTGGCGACAGAAGCAGCGTTCTGCAGGGTGACGCGGCTGACCTTGACGGGGTCGAGGACGCCCATCTCAATCATGTCGCCCCACTCACCATTGGCAGAGTTGAGACCCTGGCCGGCGGGCAGCTCGGCAACCTTGTCGACCACGACAGCGCCCTCAAAGCCAGCGTTCTTGGCGATGGTGGCGACCGGAGCGGTCAGAGCCTTCTTGACGATGTCGACGCCGATCTTCTCCTCGGGGTCGTCGATCTCGACAGCATCGAGCGCAGGAGCAGCATCCATGAAGGCGACGCCGCCGCCGGCGACGATGCCCTCCTCGACAGCAGCGCGGGTAGCCTGCAGGGCATCCTCAACGCGGTGCTTGATCTCCTTGAGCTCGGACTCGGTAGCAGCGCCGACTTTGATGACGGCAACGCCACCGGAGAGCTTGGCCAGGCGCTCCTGGAGCTTCTCACGATCGAAGTCAGAGGTGGTGTTCTCCATCTCGCCCTTGATCTGAGCGATGCGGGCGTCGATGGCCTCCTTGGAGCCAGCGCCGCCGACGACGACGGTGTTGTCCTTGGAGATGGTGACGGACTTAGCGGTACCGAGCATATCGGCGGTGATGTCAGCGACCTTCACGCCCAGCTCGTCCAGGGCGGCCTGGCCACCGGTGAGGACGGCGATGTCCTCGAGGATGCGCTTGCGGCGATCGCCGTAGCCCGGGGCCTTGACGGCGCAGACGTTGAGAGCGCCACGGATCTTGTTGAGGACGAGGGTCGGCAGAGCCTCGCCGTCGATGTCCTCAGCGATGATGAGCAGGCCACGGCCGGCGCGCTGGACAGCCTCGAGAACAGGCATGATGTCCTGAACGCTGGAGATCTTCTGGTCGGTGATGAGGATGTACGGATCCTTCATCACGGCCTCCATGCGGTCGTTGTCCGTGACGAAGTAAGCGGAAACATAGCCCTTGTCGAACTGCATGCCCTCGACGGTGTCGATGGTGATGTCGAACGTCTGGGAATCCTCGACGGTGATGACGCCGTCCTTGCCCACGACCTCCATGGCCTCGGCGATCTTCTCGCCGACCTCGGGGTCACCAGCGGAGATGGTGCCGACAGAAGCGATCTGCTCCTTGGTCTCGACCGGCTTGGCCTGCTTCTTCATCTCGGCGACGGCGGCGTTTACAGCCTTGTCGATGCCGCGACGGATGGCCAGCGGGTTGGCGCCGGCGGCGACGTTGCGCAGACCGTCGTTGACGATAGCCTGAGCGAGCAGGGTTGCGGTGGTGGTGCCGTCACCCACGGTGTCGTTGGTCTTGGTGGCGACCTCCTTCACCAGCTGAGCGCCCATGTTCTCGATGTTGTCCTCGAGCTCAATCTCCTTAGCGACGGAAACGCCGTCGTTGGTGATAGTCGGGGCACCGAACGTGCGCTGCAGAGCGACGTAACGGCCCTTGGGGCCCATGGTGACGGTAACGGCGTCGGCCAGAGTGTTGACGCCCTTGGCGAGCTTGGCGCGGGCATCGGTGTTGAACGTAATGTTCTTTGCCATGGTAGGTAATCCTCCAAAAGAAATGTGACTCGCGTCGCCGCTTCCGAGTCCTATGCGGCGGACGCGTTCAAAGACGAATCAGAGATTCTGACGAGACTAGGCCTCGACGACGGCGTAGATGTCGTCGGCGCGCATCAGCAGATACTTCTCGCCGTCGACCTTGACCTCGTTGCCGCCGAACTTACCGTAGATGACAACGTCGCCGACCTGAACGTCCATAGGGATGCGCTCACCCTTGTCGTTGACCTTACCGGCGCCAACGGCAACGATGGTGCCGCGCTGCGGCTTCTCCTGAGCGTTGCTGGCGATATACAGACCAGAAGCGGTCTTCTGCTCAGCCTCGTCGGGCTTGACCAGGACGCGATCTGCAAGCGGCTTCAAAGACGACATGCTTGTTTCCTCCTTTGTGGGCCGCGCGGTCATGCCGCGCGGGTTAACCCTTTTTGTTTGCGTACGCGTTGAATGGTACCCACGAATGGCGGGTTATACAACACGGAGTCAAAAAATCTTATTTTTTGGCACTTAGATTTTCTGAATCCCGGGGGATAACTTGTGCGCGGCCCCAAGGCGGACCGGAAAGCATGAAGTTTTAGCGCGGCAACTTTGTGAATCAGCTTCTCAAGACTACAATCCTCCAGATGAAATATGCCCAAATGAGAGGAAGGGAGGGCAGATGACTGATGAGCTGAGCACCTCGGCATGGCGAGATATAGCACCGAATCGCGATGCACGCGACTCCATGCCGCCCGTTCGCACTCGCCTGCTCGCCCTGGCTCTCGTCTTCGCCCTTCTCGCGGTAACCATCCTCTCCCCCATCGCAGCCGCCCATGAGTTGCATCATGACTGCACCGGCGCGGGCTGCACCATCTGCGCCGAGCTCGCCGGCAATCTGTCGATCGCCCGTGGCGGTGACACCGTCCCCGTGGGCGCGACATCGTTCATCATCCTCTTGCTGATCTCCGCCCTCGCCGTCATCGGCACCGAGCGATCTTCATATGCCCCGGTCACCCTATTATCCCTCAGGGTCCGTCTGGACGATTAGCGGCTCCCAATTGAATCAAATAGCTACCGCGTGCCACAGCGGCATCGCCTTCGGCCGTCGGCACCCCGGCGCAACCGTTTTCAATTCAGAAGCAATCTATGAACAACCGAATCTACCGTCGCCATCCCAAGCGGCGTCCTATTCGTCACCGTGGCCCCATGGCGGCGGCATATATGTCCCTTGTAAGTGCGGTCTTTGCTCTCGCCGATTCTGACGACAATGCGTCCAGCTCGACCCCGTCGAGGGACTCACTGACAAACAGCTTAAAGCCGGCGAGGATTACCCGCCCATCATGAACGACAACCTGGAGAAGCTCGTGAAGACGCTGAACTAGGAGTAAGGAACAGAGACGATGAAGATGAGCATGAAGGATCTGAAAAGCTGGATGACCGACCATCCCTACCCCCGTACGCTGGCAACGATCGGCGGCGCATCGATATGCTCGATGCTCGCCCTCGAGCTGCCCTCCAACCATGAGCTGTGGAAGATGCAGCCCGGACCGGCACTTTTGGAGCTTTTGCTCATCTTCTGCTTCTTGTGCCTGTTGTTCTATCTGCCGCACCGCCGTAAGACCCCCGCAATCGTGGGCATCGCTGCGCTCGCCAGCATCGGTATCGCCGAGTACTTCGTAATCACGTTCAAATCGATGCCCATCCAACCCGGAGACCTGTTCGCCCTCTCGACCGCTGCGACGGTCGCCGGCAGCTACACCTATGAGCTCAGCACTTTCTGCTTCATGGGGCTTGCCGCCGCGGCCTTGGGAATCGCGCTTATCGTCCTCATTCCGCGTGATGCATGTGGGCGACCGCCGCGCCGCGCATCGGAAACGTCCCCCGAGCCCATCGACCATGCGATGTCTGCGTCCTTGAAATCGAAGGACCCAAAGGCGTCTCCGGCAACCGAGGGGACATCGACAGCGCCGAGGGAGCATCCAGTCGCAACCAAATCCAAGCTCCCCCTCTCCGTCGACCGTCGTACCGCACTTGTTGCCGGAGCCGTGCTGGGGGCGCAGGCCTTCATCAGCTATTACGACACCTTGGGCATCAAGCTTCATACCTGGAAGCCCCTCGAAAGCTATTACAGTCAGGGGTTTCTCCCCACCTTCATTTCGAGCGCGCAAAAAATGGTGCCGCCTAAACCCAAGCACTACAAGAGCGGTGAGGCCTCGGCGATCATCAAGCGCCTTGCCGCGCGCTGGAACGCGGGCACGAACGGCATCGCCGACCCTTCCCGTGTCGCTGCCGTCGAACAGTTTGACCAGCTCAAGCCCTCAGTCATCTGCATCATGAACGAGTCCTTCGCCGACCTTTCGATCTTTAACGAACTAGGCTGTGGCTATAAGGGGCCCGAGCGCTTCAAAGCCATCGACAACGCGCTTCTGCAGGGAGTGAGCTACATGAGCGCCTTCGGTGCCGGCACCTGTAACAGCGAGTTCGAGTTCTTAACCGGACACTCCATGGC
This sequence comes from uncultured Collinsella sp., assembly GCA_959605475.1. Classification (GTDB taxonomy): domain Bacteria; phylum Actinomycetota; class Coriobacteriia; order Coriobacteriales; family Coriobacteriaceae; genus Collinsella. The sequence continues at coordinate 4,274 of CAUHFS010000007.1, forward strand.
ATTCCTGGGCGCTGGCGTCTACCCGTTCATGACCTACAACCTGGCCCCGAGCGAGAACCTCGCCCGTCAGTTCAAGAGACTCGGCTATCGCACCGTGGCCATGCACCCCAACCACGCCACCAACTGGAATCGCGAGAACGTCTTCGCGGACATGGGATTCGACGAGTTCCTCTCGATCGAGGACTTCGCCGGCGCACCCGAGCTCTGCCGCAAGGTCACCGACGCCGCCACCTACGACAAGTGCCTCGAGGTACTAAAGCAGAGCGACCAGCCGATCTTCATCCACGACGTGACGATGCAAAACCACTCCGCCTATGACACGGGCTTGGTGCCCACCGACCAGCAACTGCACCTTGCCGTCGAAGGTGTGTCCGACAAAGTTATCACCTGGACCAATGAATACTGCTCGCTCATGGAAGCGTCCGATGCCGCCTTCGCCGCCTTCCTGGAAAAGCTGCGTGATCTCGACCGCCCCGTCGTCGTGGTGATGTACGGCGACCACCAGCCGTTCTTCACCGACCGCTACAACGACCTCTACTTTACCGATGAGGACGATGCCACCCATACCGAGCGCATCTGGCAGACACGCTATGTGGTCTGGGCGAACTACGATGTCGCCGGCAACGCACAAACGAGTGGGGAACTCAACACAAGCATCAATAACGTCGGTGCACTCGCACTCAATGCCATCGGTGCCCCGCTCACCGCCTACCAACGCGCACGCTTGCAAAACCGAGCGCACATGCCGGCGATAAACGTGGTGGGGGCGCAGGATGCGCACGGCGTTTGGTATACAGCCGAGGCCAAGAACGTTCCCGCCAAGACCGCTAATGCGCGCGATCGCCTGGACCGCATGCAATATCGTAAGCTCTTCGACCACGAAGGCTCGGTCTTTGCCACCCATAAGCAGGCGGCCGCCAACGAAACCGACCCCAACGCAGCTCCGGGAGCCTAGGGTTGACCAATCTCGGGCCCGGTATTCAGAAAAGTCAGTGCAGCAAAATGGCGATGCGGACAGCGACTTGGGCATGGTTTTCGCCGCTCGCACGGGTCCCCTGGGAAGCAGCGTGCATTTTTGGGAGTTTTCAGCAGGCCAGGACGTCTGCATACGCGCCGGACACACCATATTGGTCCCAAGAACGCCTTTGACCGGCGATTTGGGTCGGCGGGCAAACCCCATCAGGACAAAAAGGCGTGCCTCGCGCCGCACCGGACCCCAAAATGACGTCGATCTCCGCAATGCCACCCGACTGCAGCGGCACCGGCAGAGCTCACGGTGCTGAATACTCCATTTTTTGCACGGCCCAGGCGGGGGTACATCAGGACCGGAAAGAACATCTCAACTTTTTATGCAATCTGCAATGGGAAGTATTCAAAACACCAAGAGACAGCATTACTGACGTCCAAATTGAGCGCGGGGCAGCGGCGCCTCCGCCCCGCGCCCAAATCAAGCAGAGCGGGGGCGCTCCTAACGGACCCCATAGGCAAACAAACGCGGCTCGAGCGCCATCCCAAAATAGGCTGCCCGAGCCGCGTTTAACGGTACGGCATGAATATTAGCGCTCGTAGATTAAGTTGCCTGCCAGATAGGTTGCCTGAACCTTGGTAGCCTGGAGCTCTTGGGGGTCGATGGTGAGCGGGTTTTGGTCCAGGACTACCAGGTCGGCGTATTTGCCGGGTTCCAGGCTGCCGAGGTTTCGCTCGTCGCCTGCCGCGTAGGCGCTGCCCAGGGTGTAGTTGCGCAGAGCTGTAGCCGCGTCGATGCGCTCGCTGGGGAGCCAGCCGCCCTCGGGCCAGTGGCTGCGGGGGTCTTGGCGGGTGATAGCCGTGTAGAGCACGTTCATGCTGGTAACGGCTGTGATGGGGCTATCGGTGCCGAAGGCCTGGCGGATGCCGCGCTGCTTATAGGTCGCAAACGGCCACATGATGCGGCTGCGCTCCAAGCCCAGGTCGCGCTCCGGACCACCCGGGTCGAGTGTGATATGGCAGGGCTGGCTCGAGGCAATGACGTTGAGTTTGCGCAGACGATCGATGTCCTCGGGCAGCAGATTCTCCAAATGCTCAAGCGTATTATGGCCGTGCTGGGGCAAGCCGTAGAGCTCTGCCGCCTCCTCAAAGATATCGAGTGCGGCATGGATGGCGCCGTCGCCGATAACGTGGATGCGCACGGTGTGGCCGCGCTCGGCTGCCGCCAGGACCAGCTTGCGCATGCGCTCGACGGGAACCGTCAGACGGCCCTGGTCGCCCGGGAAGCGCGGGTTGGTATAGGGCTCAGTGAGGTATGCGGTATGCTCGCTCGACACGCCGTCGAAGAACTGTTTAAAGCCCGGCGCCGAGAGCAGCGCATTGTTCGCGTAGCGGGTCTGGAGCTCTTCCAAGCGCGATTGGTCATCCAACAGCGTGGGAAACAAATGGGCGCGGATTCCCAGCTTGCCGGAGGCCTGCAGCTTGTCGTAAACATCGTCGCGAATAAAGTCACAGCCCGGCATGGGCATGAGCGACATATCGCAGATTGAGGTGATGCCTTGCTCGGCCATACGCTTCATCTGGTCGGCGTAAGCGCTCGCGATGCGGCCCTCGCCCAGCCACTCAAGACAGCGTGGCAGCAGCTGCATGGCCGCAGCCTCGTGAGCAATGCCCGTGAGCTCGCCATTTGCGTCCTTGTCGTAGCTGCCACCCGCCGGCGGCTCGCTGTCGCGCGTCACGCCGAGTGCCTCGAGCGCGCGGCTGTTGAGCCACAGCGTGTGCCCGTCGCCCGAGTACATAACGCAGGGACGATCAGGAAATGCCGCATCGAGGGAGGCCTTGGTAGGGTGCTCGGGCGGATCCCAGCGGTAATCGCGCCAGCCCTGCGTCACGACCCAGGCGTCGTCGGGCAGGTCCTGGGAAAACTTGAGCGCGTCCTGCACCAGCGCCGCCTCGGACGTGCCCATATCCATGAGCATATACGGTGAGGAGCCAACCGAGGTATGGAAGAAATGCAGGTGCGCATCGTGGAAACCGGGGCAGACAAACTGCTCGCCGTAATCGACCACCGGCGTGGCGGCAGGTGCGGCGTCAATCACGTCATCGGGCGCACCGACTGCGACGATGCGATCGCCCGCGATGGCAATCGCCAGCTCGCGGGCGGTATCGATACCGTCTTGAGCGGTAAAAACGTTCTTGGAGCGGATAATCCGATCGATATGTTGCATGGGCATCCCCATCTCTGGCAGGAAATTCAACACCCCCGAGTGTACTCCCCCGCCCTTGCAACAAAACTCCAAGCGGCAAACGGCAACTTTACCAGCCCTAGCGGCAGGTGGCATACTGGAGAGAGCCTGTACGATTTTGCGATCAACCCAGCAAGGAGCAAATCGACCATGACGAAGACCAAGGCACAGCAAATTATGGCGGCAACCGAGGTTCGCGCGGCAGACGACGTCACCGCGGCCATCCAAGATATCGCCGCCGAGTTTGAGCCCTATATCATCAAGCAGCGCCGGCACTTCCATAAGCACCCGGAGCTGAGCCTTGCCGAGGAGCGCACGACCTCCGACATCGCTAACCAGCTCGACGCCATGAATATCCCCTACGAGCGTCCCCTTAAGACGGGCCTGGTGGCAACCCTCCGCGGCACCGCGCCCGATGCCTACCGCGAGGACGGCACGCCGCGCCGTCGCATTCTACTGCGTGCGGATATCGACGCCCTGCCTGTCACCGAGCAGACCGGCGAGGAGTTCGCCAGCGTCAACGAGGGCTGCATGCACGCCTGCGGCCACGACTGCCACATCGCCATGATGCTCGGCACGCTGCAGATTCTGCGCCATATGACCGATGACATCCACGGCGAGGTCCGCATCGTCTTCCAGCCCAGCGAGGAAAACGGCCAGGGCGCCAAGCTCATGATCGGCACGGGCGTGCTCGACGGCGTCGATGGCGCCTACGCCGCACATATCTGGAGCGAGGTCGATGCCGGCACCGTAAGCTGCGAGCCCGGTCCACGCATGGCCAACACCGACTGGTTCCGCATCGACGTGCGCGGCACCTCGTGCCACGGCGCCATGCCCCAGCGCGGCCACGACGCCGTTATGGTTGCCGCCGAGATCGTCAATGCCCTGCAGACTATCGTTTCGCGCGAGATTAGCCCCTACGAGCCGGCAGTCATCACCGTCGGCGAGTTGCACGGCGGCACCGCGCGCAACGTTATCGCCGGCACGGCATACCTCGCCGGTACGGTACGCACCTACGGCGACTCGACCCACGAGGAAATGCCGGAGCTTATGCGCCGCATCGTGGAGCACACCGCGGCAGCCTTGGGTGCCGAGGCCGAGCTCACCGACTACACCATCGCCAACTACAAAGTCGAAAACGACGCCGCCTCGAGCGAACGCTGCCGTCAGGCTGTAATTAAATGTCTGGGCCCCGCCGGCCAAGGCCATTATCGCGGCACGCTCTCGGGCGAGGATTTTTCGGAGTACCTGCGCCGTGTACCGGGTGTGCTCGCCTTTGTAGGTACGCGCAACCCCAAGATTGGCGCCACGTACGCTCAGCATTCCTGCTTCTACAAGATTGATGAGAGCGTGCTGGCCAAGGGCTCCATGGTGGCCGCCCAGTATGCCATCGACTTTTTGGCCGAGCCCACACAAGAGGAGCTCGACGGCCCCGCGATTACCGCGGTCGCCGAAACCAACCCCGATCTGGCCGCCAAGTTGCGCTCTGCCAAGGCGACGACTGCCGAGGCCCGTGACGCCATCCACGATGCCCGCACGGCTCGTCATGCCGCGATCAAGGGTATCCACGAAGCTCGCGCCGCCGCTCGCCGCGAGGAGAAGCACGACGAGTAGTCGATTCGCGACTATCTCGCAGTCATAGCCGCATCGCGATGTCAAAGCGGGGCCGAACGTTATCTCAACGTTCGGCCCCGCTCATTTGTCAAGCGCTATTTCTGCCATTTCTACCCCGTCCCCAAATGGCAGGCGGCAGAGCTACTCGTCCTGAGGGTCCTCGTCGGAACTTGACTCGGGTTCGGGTTCGGGCTCAGGTTCAGGCGTCGGCTCGGTCTCGGGCTCGGGCGCCGGCTCTGGTGCGGGCTCGGAATCAGAGGCGGGCTCAGGCTCGGGCTCAGGTTCGGGCTCGGGCTCAGGTGCGGGCGCGACATCCGGAGCGCTATAGCCAGAAGGAGCGGCCTTCTTCTCAAACGGCAGCACAAAGGTCAGGACGTCATCCTTATCCTCATCAGCCCATTCAGCTGCATAGCGCGCTACCCAATAGCCAACGGCACGATGCTTGAGCATCTTGCCAAAGACCGTGAGGAATACCGTGACAAACGCCGTCAGCACCAAGAACAATACGAGCGTGATGCCACCGCCGGTAACAAGCGCCTCAATAGCCGAAGGACGGTAGTAGTAGCTATACATACCGACAGAGGCAATGGCGCCGAAGACAAGCGTCAGGATCCATGTGACAACGTTGGCGACCAGACCCGTCAAAAACTCGGGAAGGAACGAAGCACAGAACAGCTTGGTCTTGTTGTGCTTAAACGCCGCCCAGACCTTATCGAGCGAAAACGCGCTCTCGACGCGACCGGTCACCGCAAAGTGCATCACGGCAATGTCGGCGAACATCTTAAAGAAGACCCCCAAGACCGCCGTGGCAATCATAGCCAGGACAAGCAGGCCAAGCGAGCCAAACAGCGCTGCCTCGAGTGCATAAGAGCCGTAATACGAATACGAGCCCGCGGCGCCAATTACCACGCTCTCCACCAGCGAAAGCACTACACCGATAACGGGAATGGCAGCGATAACCTCGAGCACGACCGAGATAACGCTCGAAAAGACTCCGAGACCAAACGACGTGGAACGCATGAGTGGACGGTCCATGCCGTCATCGACCTTGAGCGACAGATCGCGACCCCACTCAATACCAAAGCCGGAACCACACACGCTCGCAATGCAAGCTGCCAAAAAGCCGATGGCAGCTGCAATGCCGCCAATAACGGGAATAAACAGCACGAGTACCGACACAACACAAATCAGCGCCGGTAAAAAGGCAATCTGGCACACGCGCTGCAGCACGCCCGGAGTCTTGGTCATATCCTCAAACGCCTGAGCCACACAGCCCTTGGACGCATTCGCCACGGGCGGTTGCGGAACAAACTGCTGGGGCTGACCCTGAGGGGCAGAGGCTGCGGCACCGGCATTGGGTGCACCACACGCGCCGCAGAACTTGTCGTTATCGCCTATGGGGGCGCCACACTGCGAACAGAACATCGAGATCATCCCTTCGTATCTAGAGCGAATCACCTGGATCGCAAACGATGTCTTTGACATCATTATCGCCCAATGTGGGGGCAAATACCCCAAGATGACCGATTTGCAACGCAGGTGGCCTTATTCAATGATTCGAAGGGTGCGTCCGCGCTAGTTCGTGCCGCGGAAGCCCTTGCCGACGATTTCGGAGCTATCGACGATGGTGATGAAGGCATCAGGGTCAATCTCGCGGGTATAGCGGCGCAGCTGCACTGCCTCGCGACGGCTCAGCACGCTCATAATTACCGTGACGCACTTGCCCGAGAAGGCGCCGTAGCCACGGCTGATCGTTGCCGTGCGGTTGAGATGCTTGACGATAAACTCCTCGACTTTGCGCGGTTCGGCGCAAATAATCGTACAGACCTTGCGCAGGTGGATGCTCTCAATGGCCTTGTCGACCACAAGCGTCTTGGCAAACAGACCGAGCACACAGTACAGACCGACACGCGGGCCATACAGAAAAGCCGCGATGGTCACGATGCCGATATCGACCAGCAACAGGGCACGGCCGATCTCAAGCGTCGTGCGACGCTTGAGGATCATGGCAAGAATGTCCGTGCCGCCCGTCGAGGCGCCAATGTCAAAGACAATGGCACTGCCCAGCGCCGGCAAGATGACGGCAAAACACAGGTCGAGCCACATATCGCCCGTCATCGAAACATCCGTCGGAATGAAGAGCTCAAACAGCGAGACGTAGGCCGAAAGCGCAAACGAGGCAAAGACACTCCAAAGGATTGCCTTGCGCTCCAAAAAGATAAAACCCAGGATGACCAGGATCGCGTTGATAATCCACATAAAGACGCCGACGGGCAGGGTCGGGAACAGCGTAGAAAGAATGACCGACACGCCCGAGGTGCCGCCGAAGGCAAAGTGATTGGGGGTTTTAAAGGCCACGATGGCGAACGCCGTGAGGATCAGGCCCAGATTGAGCTCGGCAAAAAAGCGCGGAAAGCCTGGCTCCTGGCTGCGCCTGCGGCCGGCGCGCTCGCCTTGCTCAATAACATCGCGATCGACCACGCGCTCCATCGGCACCACCGGAGGACGATGCACCTCCTCGGCAGCACGCGACGCCGCCTCTGCCGCAGCGGCCTCAATCGCCCATGCCTTGCTTTCGGTCTCGTGTTCGTCGGCCATTACGGCAACCCCTCGTTAACAATTTGGAAACAATGCGCCCATTAGGGTAACGCGGAACGTGGGGATTGCAACCCTTAGTTAGACGAGCGGTATGACTACATCGGGTGCGTACAAAAACGGCCGGCCACGCTTTTGCTTGCGCGGTCGGCCGTTTAACGTTTTCGCAGATAAAACCTGCCAAAATAAACATCCCTTTTTGGTAGGTTACTCGTGCTGGCTGGTACGGTGCTCGTACTCCTCGGGGGTGATGACATCCTCGATGCGCAGGTTGACGCCTGCCACCTCAAGGCCGGTCATCGCGGCAAGACGCTCGGTGACGCGCGCCTTAACGTCGTCAAAGATCGCAGGCGCATAGGCGCCGTACTCGATGATGACCGAGATGTTGACGACCACGCGGTTGTCGTCGGTGACCTCGACCGTCACGCCCTTGGTCAGGTTCTCGGCACCAAACTGCTCCTGCACAAAGTGCATGAGGTTACCCTTCATGCCCAGAACGTGCGGCACCTCGCGGGTGGCCATGGCGACGATCTTCTCAATCACGCCGTTGGAATAGGTCAGCGAGTCCTCGGACTCGTCCGCCTCCTCGTCATCCTCGTCCGCCTCGTCCTCCGCCTCGGCGGCGACGGCCTCGTTCGTCTCGAGCTCGGTATCGGCCACATCGACCTTCGTGTTAAAAGCCATGGTTCCTCCTTATGCCTGCCACGGATGCGACAGTCGAATACATATTAGCGGCCGCTAAACAGACGGCCGAAGAAGTTAACGATACCGTTCTCGCCGTCGCGAATCTGGCCGATCACGGCGCCGATTAGCACAAAGAATGCGATGACAAGCGTGTCCCACAGGCCCAACGTAAGTACCAGCACGGCGAGGATAAAACCTGCCACGGCGCCGAACGTAGTGTTGGGGTGGCGCACGGCGTAGCTCCAGATAGCAGCGCCCGTACCTTTGATGAGACCCATGGCCTCGTCAAAGTCGTTGGCGGCGCTGTCGTGCTGCTCGCCGGCCTCGGGCTTGGTGTCGGCGGACTCGCCTGCCGGCATAGCGTTCTGATCGATCGTCAGGCGCGGCGTGCGGGCGGTCTTGTCTTGGTTGGTATCACTCACCGGAAACCTCCACGGTCTGGACGGTAGTCTTGGACGGCAAAAAACGGACGCGCGCGGTCGTGCCCGGCGTGCCGAGCATGGTGTCACAGGCCTTCTCGATGCGCTGCTGCATCGAGGTGGCAAGAGCGGCAACGTCCCTATCATCGAGCGCGATGGCCTCGACCTTAAAACGAACGTGCGACTCGTCGGAGCCTTGAACGCGCGCCTCGATATGCTCAACCATCACGCGTTCATCGCACTCCGCCGCGGCACGGGCGCACGAGGAAAGCGCTGCGAGCGTGACCTCGATATTGCGCTCCCCCGCCGGATGCACGCAGGACGGCTCGCGACGCGCGAACATCAAGCGGAAAAAACCGATGAGCACGCCAAGCGCCACGATGGCGGCGCACACCGTAACGACGACGCGAGGCATGGTGTCACGCAATAGCAACATAAAGCGATACGTATACGGTCCCCAGAACTGGCAGACAAGCGTACCCAGCGCCACGATGGCGGCGGCAAGATACACGATCGCTAGGGCTCGTTTGAGTACGCGCACGCGCGCTCCCTTCAGGTTTCGGTCCACAGAATGCAAAACGATTCGCATCATTATAAAAGAGCCGGGTCCGGTGCCATACGCACGCGGATCCGGCTCATCTATTCCACGAGGCTTGCATGCTCGCTTCATTATGCCCAGATATGCACGGCTTAACCCGTGCAGGCGCTACTCCTCCTCGAGGGCAGCGATGACCTCGTCGGTCATGTCCATGGTGCTGTAGACGTCCTGGACGTCGTCGAGCTCCTCGAGACGGTCGATGAGGCGCTGAACCTTCTTGGCGTCGGTACCGGAGACCTCGGTCGGGGTGGTCGGAACCATGGTGGTCTCGGAACCCTTGACCTGGACGCCCTGCTCCTCGAGTGCCTTGGAGACAGCCATGACGTCGTTAGCAGCGGTCCAGACGATCCACTCCTCGCCGGCGTCCTCGTAGTCCTCGCCACCGGCCTCGGCGATTGCCATCATGAACTCATCCTCGTCACCGGCAGCACCGTTGGCGATCATGGTCTCCTTCTTGGCGTTCTCGTCCAGGATCTCCTTGGCGACGACGATCTGGCCCTTGCGCTCAAACTGGAAGGCGACGGAGCCGGAGGTGCCCAGGTTGCCACCAGCGTGGGAGAAGGCGGAACGGACATCGGCGGCAGTACGGTTGCGGTTGTCGGTCAGGCAGTCAACATAGACGGCGACACCGGCGGGACCATAGCCCTCATACACGATGTTCTCGTAGACGGCGGCATCGGCACCCGAACCAAAGGCCTTGTCGATAGCGGACTTGATCTTGTCCTTGGGCATGGACTGAGCCTTGGCCTTAGCAACGGCAGCGGCGAGGCTGGCGTTGTTCTCGGGCAGCGGGTCACCGCCGAGACGGGCAGCAACGGTGATGTTGCGGCTCAGCTTGGAGAAGAGGGCGGAACGCTTGGCGTCCTGCGCGCCCTTACGATGCTTGGTTGTGGCCCACTTAGAGTGTCCGGACATACGTGTCTCCTATCGGTTTTGACCTAAAGCCCAGCGCAGATGCTCGGGCAATATAAACAAACGTCGTTATGATATACCTACTGGCCTGCGAGATAAACCCCAAAATGAAGGCGTCGTGATGATGCCACCCTTTGGTGCAAAGTAACCTGTCCCCTTTGCACCAAATTAGGACCAGAGAAGGTCGCTGCGAGTGATGGTGGCGCCGATGGCAAAGGGCATGCAGGCGATAACCGGATACAGGTAGCGCATATAGGTCGAACCGTTGCAGGGACCGATCAGACACACGGCGAGCACGCCCAGCAGCGGCACCCAAATGGCCAGCCCGCGCCACGAATGGCGGCGCAACAGGTAGACCACCACGGCGATCATAATCCACACGTAAGTAGCCGAGCTCATGGTGAGCGAGATAAACGGAATGCGCTGCACCGCCACGCGATACAGGTTGATCAGGTGGTCGCACCAGCGCACAACCTTGTTATCGACCGGATGGAAGTCGAAGTACTTGAGGTTATCGGGCTTCGCCATAATCTCGGCACTGCGCGCCGTGCTGTAGACCCACGCATCGCGGGCACTCGGATAAAAGTAACCGTAGTAGTTATTGATGAGCGCCGAGATATAGCACTCGGGATCCTTTTTGAACATCTGGGCCCACACCTCAAAATAGGCCTTGATGTCCTCCTGCGAGGCGTACTCATTGAAGCAGTTTTTGACGGCGTCCGACTTATCCGGGTTGTAGCGGCGGCCCAGGTTCTCGTACTTGAGTACCCGGTCGATCACGGCACGCTCTTCGTCGGTCACCAAGCCGTCGCAAGGAGCCTCCACGATGGTGCCGTCCTCCTGAACCGTGGGGTTGACGCCCGAGTTGAGGCCGTCGTGCTTTTGGACGAAACGAGCCGTCTGCTGGAACGGAATCGAGAGGATTTCGCGCTTGGAACCAGGCGTGATGTCGTGCGCGGGCATAAAGACCTTGGTGAAGTACATATTAGAGGCAAGGCAGAGCGCAAGCACCGCGAGAACTCCCACCCAGCGGAAACGCGGGATGGCGCCCGAAGGCGCAGCACCGTCCTGCTTGACTGCACGACGAGCCACATGCGCGTCCCATGCGCAAAACGCCGCCGCGATTACGCATGCCGCCAGGGGAAACACCAGGCCGCCGTTGCGCAGAAACGTGGAACCCATGGCGCCCAGAGCGAGCAGCAGCCAGTCATGGCGCGCAAAGAGCACGGACCTCTGTTCGCCCGCACGCTCGGCATTAGCATCGCGACGGGGCAGGCCGCAGGCCATGAGCTTCACGGTCTGCACCAACAGCACCAAAAACGCGTCGGCAAACAGCACGTCTTTGGTAAGCAGGGCCGCGTAATTGGAGAACATGGGCATAAACACAAAGAACAGCAAGATCACGCCACGGACCGGCAGGCTCACGCCCAGCTTGCGCAGCGACGAGATGGAATAGGCCATGCAGGCGGCCGTAATGACGAACTGAACGCAGGTGTAGATGGCAAGACCTGCGTTGGCACTGTTGAACAGTGAAAGCCCCAGCTGGACGCACGAACCGATGATAGCCGTGTGCACCACGGGGTGATGTCCGTTGAGCAACACATTGGGATTGAGCAGACGCAGGTAGTCACTCGTGCCATTGGGGTAGTTGAACCACTGGCGAATCTGCGCACCCGTATCTCCCATAAAAAGGCCGGGCAGCGAAGCGATGAGCGTGGGCGCCCAGGCGATCATAAGCACCAGGAAGGGCCCGGCAAAGGGATGGACCGAGAGCACGGCGTGAGCCACACGCCATATGCGGCCAAAGTGCGCTTCGGAAAACGGAATGCGCCGAGAGCTCAGCCAATCTAGACACTCAAAGGCAAGGTAGAAGGCAACGACCGCCAAGAGCATCCAGCCCGCACCGCCTATCCAGGCGCAGATGATGCGGGCCTTGTCGCCGAGCACGATCTCGGCCGAATCGGTGAGGTCATAGCTGCGGCCAAACACCATGCAGACGGCAAAGAACAGCGACGGAAGGATCACCGAGGGACGCCAGGCGTCGCCGCGGCCAAAGAATACGTAGCGAAACGGCAGCGTGAGCAGGCAGGCAAGCGCAAGCAACATGACCGCGTCGGTATGGCCGGCAAACGAGAGAAGCACCTCGTAGCACACGTACAGCATGCCCGAGGCTTTGGGGTCAATCGCCAAGACTGCGTTGCTCGAGACCGGCGCGGGATCGATGGAAAACGCCGTGGTCGCCAACAGCGCGAGAAAAAATGCGATGAGCGTCTGCTTGGCGGGGTAACGCTTAAACCAGACGATGCGGGCAGCGTCGCGCGCAGCCGTTGTGGAGAGGTCGGAATCCTTCACAGTCCAAAGAGCCTTTCTAGAAACCTGCCAAAAAGGGACAGGTTTATTTTGGCAGGTTTTATCTGGGAAAACGTTACGGTTCTGTCATCGTTGCCCAGCAAACCACCACAAAGGTGCCTGTCCCCTTTGTGGTGGTTTTGGTGGTTAGGCGTCCAGGTAGATGCGCTGGGGACGGTTGCGGTGTCGGGCGAAGATGATGAGCGCCAGGCCGGCGATCACGAGCGGCAAACTCAGCAGCTGGCCCATGGTGATAACGCCTCCCAGCAGATAGCCCAGCTGCGCATCGGGCACGCGCACAAACTCAATCAAAAAGCGAACGATGCCGTAGCCCATCACAAAGACGCCCATAAACGTACCCTGGGGCAGCAGCGGTTTTTTGCGACTGAGCACCTGCAGGATGCAAAAGAGCACAATGCCCTCTAGAAACGCCTCGTAGAGCTGGGAGGGATGGCGCGGCATATCGCCCGCGGTGCCGCCAAAGACCACACCCCAGGGCAGATCGGTCGGCTTACCCCACAGCTCGCCGTTGACGAAATTGGCGCAGCGTCCCAGGCACAGCGCCAGCGGAGCGCCGATAACGGCAAGGTCGGCGACGGTCCAGGCGTCGAGCTTATACATGCGGCACACGATGATGCCGCCCAAGATGCCGCCGACCAGGCCACCGTGGAAGCTCATGCCGCCCTCGTTGGTGGCAAAGATCTCGAGCGGGTGGGTCCAATAGTAGCCATCGCCGTAAAAGACGACGTAAAACAGGCGCGCGCCGATGATGAGGCCAAAGACCGCGCCGACCACGACGCTCGTCAGGTCATCAATCGTAATGTTGAAGCCCCAACGACGCTGCGTGCGGTACATAACGACCGCCGTGAGCAGAGCACCGACCACGTAGGCCAGGCCGTACCAGTAGATGGTGATGGGGCCCGCCGAGATCGCGACGGGATCAAGCATATGGTAGAGGTCGTTGAGCATATCGATCCCCCTGCTCCCTACATACAAATGCGGCCGCGGGCCTTACGCTCGCAGCCGCATATTTGGGCGTAACGTCTATGCGGAGCGTACCGTCCGCAGCTTTCGCATCTTAGAACGGCGCGTACTCGTCGTACAGGTCCTCGGCCTCGCCGGAAGCATTGACCTGCTCAACGCGGGTAACGCCGGGCACATGCTCCTTCAGGATGCGCTCGATACCCATGGAAAGGGTTAGCGAGCTCATGGGGCAGCCGGCGCAGGCGCCCTGCAGCTCCAGCTTGACAACACCCTCGTCGTCGACGCCCACATACTCCATATCGCCGCCATCGGCCTGCAGGTTGGGGCGAATCTCTTCAAGAACCTTCTTAAGCAGCTCTTCGTTAACAGCCACAGGGGCTCCTTTCTCACAATAACGCGGGCACGCCCGCGGACAGGGGCTATGTTACTACAGCCATGTACCCGCTTAGGCGCCAGCCATGCGTGCGGACACGACTTTCACGAGCAGTCAATTTGGGACGGGGCTCTTTTGGCTGTTTTGCCGCCAGCTGGCGTTGGCACGCGCTACTGCCGAGCCTGTCCCCCGGTACCAATCTGGACATCGACGATGACCTGGCGGTAGCTGATGCCGCAGGAGTCGAGAATGCGGCGGCTGATACGGCCGTCATCGGTGTCGGCATACTTATTGTCCAGGTAGACGACCTCGCCCACGCCCACCTGCGCCAGGATCTTGGCGCAGTCGTGGCACGGGAACAGCGTGACGTAAACCGTGGAACCCTCGAGGTCCTTGAGCGAGCCACGGTAGTTGAGCACGGCGTTGGCCTCGGCATGGACCACGTAGTTGTGCTTGTCCTGCAGCGGGTCATCGCTCGTACCCCACGGGAAAAAGTCGTCGTTGAGCGCCGAGGGCGTGCCGTTGTAACCCACCGAAAGGATGCGGTGGTTGGTGCTGGCGATGCACGCTCCCACCTGCGTGTTGGGGTCCTTGCTGCGGCGCTGCGCGGCGATGGCCACGCTCATAAAGAACTCGTCCCAGCTAATAACGTCGCGGCGCTTGCCCGACGCGGTTTGATGAAGATCGTCCGACATGGCAGACACCTCCGCAATCGCAATAGTTTGGCCCATTGTAGCAGGTGAAAGGTAGGGGCGCTTATCCCACCAGCCCCTCGCCCTACGCGCGGCGGGGCTTTTGGTTGATGCGGTAGAGCTCGGCGAGACCCCGCAACGTCAGCGCGTCGTCTACCGTCAGGCTGTGGCCGACCAGCGCCGCAAGTGCCTCGGCATCGTCGCCGGTAATGACGATGGGCACATCGCCCTCCCCCGCGGCCTTGGTCGCGCGCATCTCGGCAAGCACCATGTCGAGCATTCCGTCGATGCGGGCTACCTCGCCCAAAACCACACCCGAGCGCATGGCCTCACGCGTGTTGCGTCCGATGACGTGCGTTGGCGCCGAGGGCTCAACCTGGGGTAGGCGCGCTGCTGCCGCCGAAAGCGAACGGGCGCCGAGGGCCAGGCCTGGCGCGATAACGCCGCCCACAAAGGTACCGTGCGCGTCGATGACCTCGATATTGGTCGTCGTGCCCAGGTCGATCACGATGCACGGAGAGCCGTAGACGGCGCGGGCCGCCACGGCATCGGCGATGCGGTCGGGGCCGATCTCGGCCGGATCGTCGTAGTGCACGGGCATGCCGGTCTTAAGTCCCGGCCCCACGGTGAGCACGCGCCCCGTGCAGGTGCGGGAAAGTGCCGCCTTCCACGGGCGCTCGAGCGCCGGGACCACGCAGCTCAGCACAGCAGCCGCGGGCACAAGCGCACCCGGCATGCCCGCATCGGCCGCCAGTGCGGCCATGACCTGCACGAGACGCATGCGCGCCTCGTCTGCTGTGATGCTCGACGGCGTGGTGATCTCGCACGTCGCAAGCGGACATTCCTGCGCCGCGGCCGAATCCTCTGCAAACAGGCCAAAGCGAATGAACGTGTTGCCCACGTCGACCGTCAATATATATGCGTACCCATTAAGCATCGTCGGCGCTCCTTTCGTCTGTCCAGCAGTATATCGCCTACCTAAACCAGTCATCCCAAAATGACTAGCTTGCGGCTATACTGGTGCGCGGTCGTTTGCGAGCTCACGCGGCGGCCCTTGGTAACCCGACTTCCCGCGCCGTATCCGTAACGGCGCTCCCGGGGGAAGCGGATATACGCAAAGGAGTTTTATATGAGCAATCCCTCGAACCGCACCTCGATGCGCGGTCAACTTACGCTGCGCGGCGTCGTCATCGGCGTCCTTGGCTGCGTGATCATCACGGCAAGCTCGGCCTACACCGCCCTCAAGATGGGCGCACTCCCCTGGCCGATCGTCTTCGCTGCCGTCATCTCGCTGTTCTTCCTTAAGCTCATGGGCAACGCCAGCCTCAACGAGGCAAACGTCACCCACACCATCATGTCAGCAGGCGCCATGGTCGCCGGCGGTCTGGCGTTTACCATCCCGGGCGCCTGGATGCTGGGCTATGCCGACCAGATCAGCTGGCTCGACATGTTCATCGTGGCACTCGCCGGCACCATCCTGGGTCTGCTGGCCACGGCACTCATCCACCGTCACTTTATCGTGGACGCCGTGCTGGAGTTCCCCACCGGCAACGCCGCAGCTCAGACCCTGCGCGCCACCGAGGCCGGCGGCAAGACTGGCAAGCAGCTCTTTGGCTCCATGGCCATCGCCGGCATCTACAGCGTGCTTCGAGACGCCCTGGGCGTGGTGCCCAGCATGCTGTGCACGCTCAATATCCCCGGCGTTACCTTTGCCATCTACAACTCGCCCATGTTGCTCTCCGTCGGCTTCCTCGTGGGCTTCGCCCCGGTCGCATTCTGGTTTGCCGGCGCGCTACTGGGCAATTTTGGCATCATTGTCGGCGGCACCGCTACCGGTCTGTTTGACGTTATGACCGCACAAGGCATTGTTAAGTCCCTGGGTATGGGCCTTATGATGGGCTTTGGCGTCGCCGTCGTCCTCAAGGACATCCTGCCGCAGGTAGCCGGTATCGTCCGCGGTCTTGCCGCCGACGGCTCCAGCGACACCGACGAGCAGTCGCTCATCTCGGGCTCGCTTAAGCTCGACGCCGGCATCATCGGCCTGGGCACTGCCGCCATTGCCGTGATTGTCGCCATCGCGCTTGACCTTGGCCCCGTTCCGGCCGTCATCGTCACGCTGTTCACCTTTGTCACCACCATCATGAGCGCGCAGAGCTGCGGCCAAACGGGCATCGACCCCATGGAGATCTTTGGCCTCATCGTCATGCTCATCGTAGCGGCATTCGCGCAGCTCGCGCAGGTCAAGCTGTTCTTTATCGCCGGCATCGTGGCCGTGGCATGCGGCCTTGCGGGCGACGTCATGAACGACTTTAAGGCCGGCGCCGTGCTGGGTACCAACCCGCGTGCGCAGTGGATCGGCCAGGCCATCGGCGGCATCGTGGGCGCCCTGGTCGCCGCTGCCGTCATGGTCGCGCTCGTCACCGCCTATGGTCCGGATGCTTTCGGCCCCGACAAGAGCTTTGTGGCCGCGCAGGCAAGCGTCGTCGCCACCATGGTCTCGGGCATCCCGAGCGTGCCGTGGTTCGCAGGCGGCTTTATCGCCGGCATCGTCATGTACTGGCTCGGCATTCCGGCCATGATGATCGGCCTAGGCGTGTACCTACCGTTCTATATGTCGCTCACGGCTTTCTTGGGCTCCTGCGTCAAGCTCGCCTACGACAAGTGGGCCGCTCACCGCGACGCCGAGGCCGGTCTTTCGGACGAGGAAAAGGCCGCCAAGGACGCCGCCTTCCAGGAGCAGGGCCTGGTTGTCGCCAGCGGCCTGCTGGGCGGCGAGTCCATCGTCGGCGTAATCCTGGCGTTCATCTCCGTGGGATTGAGTCTGCTGGGCTAAACCCAACAACAACGTACCCGTGCAGAGCGCGGGGTCGGAGACCATCCGGCCCCGCGCTTTTCTGTATCTGCCGAAACCCTCGGCTTCAACCTCATTTGACGCGCCCCCTTTACCTAGTCGTCTAAGTTTCACGTCAAGGTGACCACCCCACCCGCCGCGGTGTAGAGTAGAGGCAGCGGGCGCGATGCATAGCCCGCGGCGGAGCGAGGTGAACATGAAACTCGATAACCAGCAGCTCAAGCGACTGCGCGAGCGCCATCACCGGCGCCACGGCATCCGTCCTGCCTATAGCGAGGTCATGGAGAACGCCGGCCGCTTCCTGAGGCGCGCATTCAACATTCGCGAGGGCCGCGCCCCCTATCACGTGATTCGCAAGCGCTTTGTAAACGGGGCGCGCCTGACCGGCTCGCACCTGTGCATCCTCATCATCGCCATGCTCATTGCGAGCATCGGTCTCGATATCGATTCGGACATCGCCATTGTGGGCGCCATGCTCATCTGCCCGCTCATGGGCTCGGTCCTTGCCATGGCATACGGCATCGCCACGCTCGACCGCGAGATTACCGTCGAGGCCGTCGCCAGCCTCGCGTTGCAGATGGTCTTTTGCTTGATCACGTCTACGCTGTATTTTAAGCTCTCGCCCCTTGGCACCACCACGGCCGCCATCATCGATAACTCGACACCCACCGTATGGGACCTTGCCGTCGCGCTCGCGGGCGGCTTTGCGGGTGGACTGGGCAACTCACGCGATCAGGAGCCTTCGACGCTCATTGCCGGCGTAGCCGTGGCGACCGCGCTCATGCCGCCCCTGTGCGCGGCGGGCTATGGCATCGCCATCGCAAGCGGGTCGCTGTTTCTTTCGGCCCTCTACGAGTTTGGCATCAACGTGGTCTTTATCGCACTGGCTGCCGAAGCCGTGCTGCTTCTTTTGCGCGTGCCGCTCAAGCGCGACCTCAACGGCGACGGCATTGTGACCGCCGAGGAAAACGCCGAGGTCGATGAGCTGTCACACAAGGTGCGCCGCCGCATCATCGTGGGCACGGTGATCTTTGCCATCCCCTGCATCGTTATGACCGCGGGATCCATTGGCTCGGCGCAGGCCGGCGTGCAGGACGGCTATGGCGTCACCGAAACCACGCGCGAGCTTGCCGCGGTGCTGCCGGGCTTTAAGGATTACACCGTTGCCGTCGAGACCTCGGCCACCGAAGGCGAGGAGGAGGGCCTTGTCGAGCGCGAGGTTGTCGCCCATGTGACGACAAGCGAGGCGCTTGGGGCACACGACCGCCGTGTAGCCCGCAAGCTCATCGACCTCAATGTGCCCGAGCTCGATCGCGTGGAGTTTGATGTGCAGTAATACGCGACGTGGGATGGATGCGCGCAGCCGCGAGTCACGACATGGCGCAGACGTGACGCGGGCCACGAGCAAATAGCGGGACGCGGTCCATGGCCGCGCTCCGCTCGCTGATTTATTGCCGTGAATCAGCTGTCCGCATCGACATCGCCAGACTCCACTGTAAACGCCGGACCGGTACTCACCAGATAAAAACGGGTCACCCTGGTATCTCTAAATAGGTAGAGCAAGCCCTGATCGCGTCGGCGCGAAATATACGCCACGTGGACCGTACCGAATTCTTCGCCGTTTTCCTTCTTTAATATCAGGATGTTGGGGTCATCCGTACGCTTAAACTGCCCGTCTGTGCAGATTCCGTCTTGGTCGACCAGCTGCCATCGACAGTTGTCCTCCTCAAGAAAAGCCAGGGTTTCCAAACCTGCTTTGTCATCCCGATAGTAACCATCAATGGCGAAGCCTTCGGAAGCACATTCCTGCATATAGGATGTTTCTCGACTTATAGCGAACTGCCCTATAGCGCCCAGGAGCACAGCTAGGCAAACCACTGCAAGGGTTATCGAGATAGTACGGCGGCCCATATTAACCAGCCCGATACTTGTTTAACGGAGCACGAAACATACTTGGTACCTCCGATATCATGGCGAATGTCACCTACGGCCTGTCGGCAATCATATGTTTCCAACATCAAACCATATGGCAACCACTCGCGAGAGGAGTATCGGCGAACGGTGCATTTTTGCGTTCTATTGGGCAAACGTCAACGCGCGCTACAGCTCTTGCTCGACCTATTCAGATCTTGTCGCATACTACCGTAGATCCTCAACGCTTCCGCCCCCAAGAGATTATTTTTAGTACGTAAAGAAGCCCTCGCCCGAGCTTTCGCCCAGCTTGCCTTCGTCGAGCATCTTCTTGAGGACGGACGCCATAGCCTTAAAGTTGTAGGGCATCATCATCTTCTTGAGCAGCGGGCTCACCAAGCCCGGCACCTTTTGGTACTGCATGACGATGTTGTACGCCGTCTGGATGCCCACGGTGTCGAACACGCGGAACGGCCCCTTGGGAGCGCCGGTGCCGCGCGTCCACGCGAGGTCGATGCTCTTGGGGTCACTCACGCCCGAGACATACAGGTCAAGGCCCGAAAGCAGCCACGGCACCAGCATGGAATTGAGCAGGTAGCCGTTCTTTTCCTTGTTGACGGGTAGGGCAAGCATGCGGATGTCGTTGGCAAAGTCGACGAGCTCGTCGAAGTAGCGCTTGTCGGTTTGGTCCTGTGCCATGACCTCGGTCATGTTGTTCTTCCAGATGGAGTTGGCAAAGTGCAGCGACAGGTACTTCTCGGGACGGCCGGTGTACTTGGCAAAGGTGCTCGGCAGCAGCGTGGAGGAGTTGGTCACGACGACGGTCTTTTGTGGGAGTACCGGGGCGAGCTTCTTGTAGAAGTCAATCTTTGCCTGGGCGTCCTCGGCCATAGATTCGATGACCAGGTCAGCGTCGGCCACGGCCTTGGCAAGATCGAGCTCCAGCTTGAGTGTGGAGTAGGCACGCTCGACGGCGGCGAGCGCCGCTTCCTTGTCGAAGGGCTGGGTGCCATCGGCGATACCGGCGCACCACTCGCCCGTACCGTCCGCCATGCCCTCGATTGCCGCGATGTACTCCTTGCGCACGTGATCGATCTTGGGCTGGGTGCGGCCGATGCTGCCCTCGCTGCGCAGCCAAATCGTTACATCAAAGCCGCAGTAGGCAGCCTGAAAGGCAATCTGGCTTCCCAACACGCCGCCGCCGGCAACACAAACGGTCTTGTAGCTCATGGAACGGTCCTCTCTTACGTAATTCCATAGATGTGTATTTATTCAACCGTAAGGATGACGCGCGTTGGGGGTGGGTTCTATAAACGGGCGGTATTTCGCGGCAAACGGCTACATATGTTCATTATCTCAGGGTTCCGAGGGCAGTTTTTGGTGCCACCGAGACGTCATTTTCGGAAGTATGCGGCAAATTCCGGGACTCTTGAGCACAACCTGGTTTTTCACCAATAAAACCGCAGGTACAGAGCTTGGACATATCCGATGTGCTCGGCCTATTCAGATTTTGCCGCATACTTCCGAAATCTAAGTTCGCAAAGGGTGATAGTTGAGTCGTTTACGCAACAGATGTCCAGTAAAAACGGGTGGCAGCCGGTATGGCTACCACCCGTTTGTCTCATATCTAGCCCAAAGCAGGCCAGTTATTTCTTAATGCCGCGTCCCAGGCGCTCGGCGACCGACGCCACGGCCTCCTCGCTGGCCGGCCCGCAGCTCACGCAGCCGTCGTGGGCGCGCATCTGACCGGTGACCTCGTCCATCGCGAGCGGCGCCACCTTCTCGAGCTTAAAGCCCTTGCCCGCGCGCATGTTCTCCTTGGCCACACTGATCATGAGCTTAATACGGTTGAGCTGGTTGACCTCGGACGCACCGGGGTCGTAGTCCACCGCGACAATGTTGCTCTCGGGATGCTGGCGGCGCAGCTCCTTGATCACGGCCTTGCCAACCACGTGGTTGGGCAGGCACGCGAAGGGCTGCGTGCAGATGATGTTGGGCGCGCCGTGGTCGATGAGGTCGAGCATCTCGGCCGTGAGCAGCCAGCCCTCGCCCATGTTGTTGCACACCGAAAGCACCGTACGGGCCTTGTCGGCCATGGTACCGATGCGCTCGGGCGCCTCAAAGCGTCGGGACTTTTCGAGCATCTCCTCCACCGGCGTACGCATCCAGTCCACGAGCTTGATGAGCGCCTGCATACCAGCGCGCGTGGTAGCAGAGCTTCCCAGCTCGTCCTTCTGCAGCTCGGCATTACTCATGGAGTACAGGAAGAAGTCGAGCAGGCCCGGCACCACGGCCTCGCAGCCCTCGCGCTCAATGACATCGACCACGTGGTTGTTAGCCGTGGGATGGAACTTGACCAAGATCTCACCGACCACGCCCACGCGCGGCTTGGTGCCCTCGCCCACAAGCGGCATGGTGTCGAACGCGCGGATGGCCTCGCGGCACAGCTTGGTGTAGTTATGCCTGTTGAACTTGGGTGCCAGCTTGCGAGCGCGCGCCATGTACTCCTCGTAGAGCGCGTTGGCGGCACCAGGCGTGGCCTCGTACGGGCGGCAGCGGTAGAGCATCTGCATCATCACGTCGCCAAAGAGCACCGCGTAGACTGCCTGCTTAAGCAGCGCCGGCGTCAGCTTAAAGCCGGGGTTGTCCTCGCCCAGCGCCACGGCCGAAAGCGAGATCACGGGGATCTCGGGGTGGCCGCTCTCGCGCAGGGCCTTGCGGATGAGCGCGATGTAGTTGGTGGCACGGCAGCCGCCGCCGGTCTGGCTGATGACCACGGCGGTCTTGGACAGGTCGTACCGACCGCTCTCGATGGCCTCCATAATCTGGCCCGTCACCAAAATCGACGGGTAGCAAATGTCATTGTTCACATAGCGCAGGCCAGCCTCGACGGCATCGTGGTCGGTCGAGGGCAGCAGCTCAAGGTTGTAGCCGGCACCGCGGAACACCTCTTTGACCAGGTCAAAGTGGATCGGCGCCATCTGCGGGCACAGGATGGTATAGCCCTCGTCGCGCATCTGCTCGGTAAAGGGCACCTTGGGCCACGCGGTCGAAGCACTCTCGCGCTGAGCCTCGAACGTGTACTTGCGGCTCGCAAACGCGGGGGCATCCGTGGAGGGCGCCACCGGCGCGGCGTCGCCCTGCTCGTAGGCCTCGCCCGCGGCCGTGGCCTCGGCCAAGCGCTCGGCCTCCTGGTCCTTGAGTGCCGCCATGAGCGAGCGGATGCGAATGCGCGCGGCGCCCAGGTTGGACACCTCGTCGATCTTGAGCACGGTGTAGATCTTGCCACTGGCCTCCAGGATCTCCTGCACCTGATCGGTGGTCAGGGCATCGAGGCCGCAGCCGAAGGAATTGAGCTGGATCAGGTCCAGGTCGTTGCGCATGGTCACAAAGCGGGCGACGGCGTACAGGCGGCTGTGGTACATCCACTGGTCGACGACGCGAATCGGACGCTCGGGCTTTACCAGATGCGCGAGCGAATCCTCGGTAAAGACCGCAAAGCCAAAGCTCGAGATAAGCTCGGGCAGGGCGTGGTTGATCTCGGGGTCGTTATGGTAGGGACGACCGGCGAGCACGATGCCGTGACCGCCGTGGTCCTCGACCCACTTAAGAGCCTCCTCGCCCATGGTCTGGATGTCCTCGTGGAAACGCGCATCGGCCTCAAAGGCAGCGTTGACAGCGGCATCGACCTCGGAGCGCGTGATCTTGGGCCCACGCACGCGACCGCGACCGGCTTGCGCATCGGCCACACGGTCGACGGCGAGCACCTGGTACAGACGGCGCTTGAGCTCGGTCTTGTCATGATAGGGCACAAACGGGTACAGGAACTCGATGTTCTGCTCGCGGATCTCGTCGATGTTGAGTGCCAACGCCGTGGGGTAGCTCATGACGATGGGGCAGTTGTAACAGTTGCCGGCGGTCGGATCCTCCTTGCGCTCCCAGCGCACGCACGGCATCCAGATAAAGTCGACATCGCGGTCGATAAGGTTCATCACATGGCCGTGGCTCATCTTGGCCGGATAGCACACGCTCTCGGACGGCATGGACTCGATACCCGCCTGGTAGGTCTTCTTGCTCGACTGGTCGGACAGCTGCACGCTAAAGCCCAGGCGCGTAAAGAACGCATGCCAGAAGGGGTAGTTCTCGTACATGTTGAGCGCGCGCGGAATGCCGACGGTGCCGCGCGGGGCCTCGTCGGGGCTCAGCACCTCGCGGTTAAAGAGCAGCTCGTTTTTCTTTTTGAAGAGGTTGGGGGCCTCGGTCTTCTGCTTTTTGTGGCCGGCACCCTTCTCGCAGCGGTTGCCGGTAATGAAGCGCCTACCGCCGCCAAAATCGTTGACGGTGAGCTGGCAGTTGTTGGAGCAACGTCCGCAGCGGACGTGTTTTTGCGTCACGGTGAGGTGCGCGATATCCTCGGCAGAAAGAATGGTCGAGGTGCCGTCGGCGCCGGCGCGATCGCGGGCGAGCAGGGCCGCACCGTAGGCGCCCATGCAGCCGGCGATGTCGGGGCGCACGGCATGCACGCCGGTGAGCTGCTCAAACGCGCGCAGCGTGGCATCGGACATAAAGGTGCCACCCTGGACGATCACCTGACTGCCGATCTCCTTGGGGTCGCGCAGCTTAATGACCTTGAACAGGGCATTCTTGATGACAGAATAGGACAGGCCGGCCGCGATGTCGCCCACCGTGGCGCCTTCTTTTTGCGCCTGCTTGACGCGCGAGTTCATAAAGACCGTGCAGCGGCTGCCCAGGTCGACGGGGGCCTTGGCATGGATGGCGGCGTCGGCGAACGCGCGCACGTCCATGTTCATAGAGACGGCGAAACTCTCGATAAAGCTGCCGCAGCCCGACGAGCAGGCCTCATTGAGCATGATGTGCTCGATGACTCCGTCCTTGACGCGCAGGCACTTCATGTCCTGGCCGCCAATGTCCAGAATGAACTCGACGCCGGGCAGGAACGCCTTGGCGCCGCGCAGGTGCGCGACGGTCTCGATCTCGCCGGAATCGGCCTTGAGAGCCTCGATGAGCAGCGCCTCGCCGTAGCCCGTGGTGGTCACGTGGCCGATGGTGCAGCCCGCGGGGATGTGGTTGTAGAAATCGGCCATGATGACCTTGGCCGTGCCCAGGATGTCGCCGTTGTTGTTGCCGTACCAGGTGTGCAGCAGCTGACCGTCCTCGCCCACGAGTGCGGCCTTCATGGTGGTGGAACCGGCGTCGATGCCGATGAACACGCGTCCGGTGTAGCCGTCGAGCTTGCCCTTGGGGACGACCTCGGTGTCGTGGCGACCCTTGAACTCGGCAAAGTCCTCGTCGGTGGCAAAGAGCGGATCCAGGCGCTCGACCTCAGCACCCTGCGTGTCGCCCAAGCTGTCGATGGCCTCGATGAGCTGCGGGAACGTGCTGAGCTTGTTGGACTCGTGCGCCATGGCAGCGCCGCTCGCCACAAACAGGTGGGCGTTTTGGGGCACAATGCGGTGCTCCTCGTCCAGGTTGAGCGTGAGGTAGAAGCGGTGGCGCAGCTCAGAGAGGTACTGCAGCGGTCCGCCCAGGAAGGCGACGTTGCCGCGGATGGGGCGGCCGCACGCCAGGCCCGAGATGGTCTGGGTCACGACAGCCTGGAAGATGGAGGCGGCCACGTCCTCGGGGCGGGCGCCCTCGTTGAGCAGCGGCTGCACGTCGGTCTTGGCAAAGACGCCGCAACGGCTAGCGATGGGATAGATGGTGGTGGCGTTGGCCGCGAGTTCGTTAAGGCCGCTGGCATCGGTGTGCAGCAGGGTTGCCATCTGATCGATGAAGGCGCCCGTGCCGCCGGCGCAGGTGCCGTTCATGCGCTGCTCGATGCCGTTGTCGAAGTAGATGATCTTGGCGTCCTCGCCGCCCAGCTCGATGGCGACATCGGTGGCCGGGATGAGGGTCTCGACGGCACGCTTACTGGCGATGACTTCCTGGACAAACTCCAGGTCGAGCCACTGGGACAGCAGCAGGCCACCCGAGCCGGTGATGGCGCAGGTCATCTGGGCCGTCGGCAGCACCGTCGCGGCACCCTCGAACAAGTCGCGGGCGCAGGCACGGACATCGGTGTGGTGGCGCTGATACTTGGCGTAGACGATCTGGTTGTCGTCGTTGAGCACGGCGAGCTTAACGGTGGTGGAGCCCACGTCGATGCCCAGGTGCAGGTTGCCGTGGGCGTTCTCGGGGTTGAAGATCGCGCCTTCGGGGGCATGGGCGGCGGCTACGGGCTCAGCAGCGGTGGCGGGATCGCTAGCGACGGACGTCTCCCCTGCCACGTTCTTGGCATCGGCAACTGCCTCGGCAACTTTCTCAGCAGCCGCGGTCGCGGCCTTCTGCGCGGCGTCCATCACGGTGGGCGCGGCCTCGCGCGCGGCAGCGACCACACGGTCCTTAATGCCCTCGACGAGTTTGCTCATTGTCTCTCCTCTTAGTTGTTGGACTCGACGGTTGCGGCGGTGTCGGCCGCGTCCTCGAGCTGCAAGTTCAATAGCTTCATGCCGTATTCCGGCACGTTGATATCGATGGGTTGGCCATACAGGTCGCCGGGGCGCACAAAGGCGATAACCGTCATGATGTGCGCCATGGTCTCGGGCGATTCGGAAAGGTCACGCTCAAACCAGCGCTGAATCATGCCGACCTCGGCACTCACGACGTAGGTGACGTAGTAGTCAAAGAACGTGCCCAGCGCCAGGCCCAAAATGCCCGTCTGCGCACGCGGCGCCACGGCCTCACGTGCGGTGTCGATAATCCTTTTAATGAAGGCCTGGTCGCCGCCCGGACCCAGCAGCGCACCGATTAAGTCGCGGTTGGCCGCAAGATAACGCAGCAGCTCAACCGAACCGGGTGCCGGCTCAAGCTCATCGATATTGTGATAGAGATCAGGCAGCTGAGCTGCGGTGATAAGCTCAATGCGTTCACGGATCTCGGCCAGCAAGCCGTCCTCGATTTGATTGATAAAGTCGGGGATATCGCGGTAGTGCGAATAGAACGTGCGGCGCGTAAGGCCAGCGCGCTCGGTGAGCGACGCGACATTAATGCGCGAAAGGTCACCGCTTTCGGCAAGCTCGCTGGCAAGTGCCTGGCGAAGGGCACGCTGCGAGCGAAGGGACCGGCGATCGCATTTCTCGAGCTGGGACAAGCGTCCTCCTTGTTACTCAGCCTGTGCGCTATTGCACAGTGCGAGTATTATTGCACACCGTGTGTATCAACACGTAAAGGCAATATTTTGGATGTGACAAAAGCGCAGTCCCTTGGTCACATTATTCGATGACGGTGCGGGAGTTTTGCTTGCGCATGGTGGCGAGCATGTGCTTGGGAACGGCGTGGGTCATGCAGCTGCCGATAGTCGCGCCTGCGGCGGCCTTGGCTGCATCGCTGCCGTTTTTGGTCGCATAACTGTGGCGGAAGCGTTTGAGCATGGCAATGTCGTTGCCGCCGTCGCCGTAGACCGCCACCTCGTCCTCGGCAATGCCGTAGTAACCCGCCAGCCAGGCAACACTCTCGCCCTTGTTGCACGCCACGTCCGTGATCTCGAACATCACCGGATCGAACGGCGCGTTGACCACGCGGTCCGATCGTTCGGCCAAATATGCCTTAAGGTCGCGCTCCAGCTCGGGCGAGGTCACGCGACAATTGATCTTGCATACATCGTGACGCAAGATATCGCCGATCGACTGGTCGAAATACTGTTCCTCGTGATAGCCGCCACGCGCACGCATGCCGCGCATCACAATACGCTTGATGGGGCTGTCCTTTTTAAAGCCC
Organism: uncultured Collinsella sp.; assembly: GCA_959605475.1. Classification (GTDB taxonomy): domain Bacteria; phylum Actinomycetota; class Coriobacteriia; order Coriobacteriales; family Coriobacteriaceae; genus Collinsella. The sequence continues at coordinate 31,244 of CAUHFS010000007.1, forward strand.
GCCTGATGCATCTCGAACGAACCGCTCGAGAACATGCCATCGGGCGTGGAGCAATCAAAGCAGATATCCGGGAACGCCTTGAGCAGCTCCTCGGTAACCTGCGGGTCGATGGTCCAGGTTTTGAGCACCTCGCCATGACTGTCGCGCACGATGGAGCCGTTAGAGCAGCAGGCATCGATCGCCAGCCCCGTAAAGCCATGCTCGCCGATTGGCAACGTCGAGCGCCCGGTCGCGGGAACCACATGCAAGTCAGCCTCGGTCAGCTCGCGGATGGCACGGCGGATGGTCCCATCCGCCTCATGCAGGGCGTTCAGCAGCGTTCCGTCTAAGTCACTCGCAAACATCTTGATCATGGGCGTGCCTCTCCTTCGTCTGCACGATATTGTAGACGAGAACGGGCGCGCCCCAAGAGAGGCACGCCCGTCGGGCGAAAGATTGTCCTACACCGCGGCCGGGCCGTGTTCGCCGGTGCGAATGCGGATGACTTCTTCGACCGGCTCGACCCAAATCTTGCCGTCGCCGACGGCACCGGTGCGAGCGGCGTTGCAGATAATGTCAACGATACCGTCGACATGCTCGTCGGCGCAGATGAGGGTGAACTGCACCTTGGGGATCGTGTTGACGAGCAGCTCGTTGCCGCGCACGTATTCCTTCCAGCCATGCTGCGCGCCGCATCCCTGCACCTGGTTGATAGTCATACCGCGAACATCAGCAGCAAACAGCGCATCTTTAAGAACCTCAAGCTTCTCGGCACGAACGATCGCCGTAATCTTCTTCATAGTAAATTCCTCTCTTTAGTAAAGAAATGAATTGCCATTCAATAACGCGGGTTTTCCAAGTGCCCGAGATTGCCCCGAAAGAGGAGCGCCGCGTACTTCGGTACGCAAGCGACGGTTTGAGGGGCAAGGTCGGGTGCTTGGGAAAGCCGCGCTGCTAATCGAGTCCGGAGAAAGAAGGATATGCGCTCTCGCCGTGCTGACTCGCATCCAGACCCAGGGCCTCGTCGGCCTCGTCCACGCGCAGGCTACCGTGGAACAGCGCCTTGACCACCGCGGCGATCACCAAGTCGAGCACCAGCACAATAGCGACCGTCACCACAATGCCCAGGATTTGCGAGATGAGCAGCGACATGTCACCCGTGTAGAACAGGCCGCCCTTACCGGTCCACGAAAGCTCCGGCACGCAGAACAGGCCCGTGAGCACGCCGCCCAAGATGCCGCCGATACCGTGGCAACCGAACGCGTCGAGCGCATCGTCGTAGCCGAACTTGGTCTTAAGATGGCTGATGGCCAGATAGCAGACGGGCGATACGATCAGGCCCATGACCAGTGCCGCCCACGGCTCGACAAAGCCCGCACCCGGCGTAACCACCACAAGGCCCGCAACCAAACCGGTGCTGGCACCCACCAGCGTGGGACGACCGGTGTGCACGCGCTCGACGACAAGCCACGAGACCATGCCCGCCGCGCTGGCCGTCACGGTGTTGAGGATGGCGAGTGCCGCCACGGCGTCGGCCTTAAACTCGCTGCCGCCGTTAAAGCCAAACCAACCAAACCAAAGTAGACCGGCGCCCAGCGCCACAAACGGCACGTTATGCGGACGGTAGCTCACCATGCCAAAGCCGCGACGACGGCCGAGCATTAAGCAGAGAATCAGGCCCGTGAGACCGGACGAAATGTGTACCACGTCGCCGCCGGCAAAGTCGAGCGCGCCGATGATGTCGCCGATAAAGGAACCATCGCCGCCCCAAACCATGTGGGCGAGCGGCGCATAGACCACGAGCAGCCAAATGCCCAGGAAGGCCGTCATGGCACCAAACTTAACGCGGCCTGCCAGACTGCCCGTAACGATAGCGGCGGTGATCATGGCAAACGCCATCTGGAAGGCGATGTTGATGATCTGAGGGTAGACGGCACCATCCGCAGCATTGCCCTCGGCCGCCTGCAGCACCTGGTTGAGCACCGGCAGGCACAGCAGCTGGTCAAAGCCGCCAATAAACGGGCTAGAACCGTCACCACCGTAGGCCAGCGACCAGCCGGCAACAATCCACAGCACACCAACCAGGCCAATGGCGCCAAAGCACATAAGCATGGTGTTGATGACATTTTTGCGCCTGGACAGGCCGCCATAGAAAAACGCCAGACCCGGTGTCATTAAAAACACGAGCATGGTGCAGATGAGCATAAACGTTGTCGATCCCGTATCGTACATTCGCTCCCCCTTGGTCGCATGAACGTTGTCGGTGCCCATCATGCGGCCGAGGGGCAACTGGTGTAGACCAGATACGGCGTTGTTAAACGCTGCGTTGTCGAATGGAAACGGCACCGCAATCTTGGAAACGGCGCGGTAACGGACGCGAAACGAACGGGAAACGTGCGAACGAGAAGGGCGCGCTTGGCTCCGCTCTGGCTAGCGCCGGAACAGCTCGCGGGCTCGGTCGCGGAGGTCGGTAGCTCGGATGACGCCCTCGTAACGATTGATGCGCAGACGCGGGAAGGCGTTAAAGAAGCGTAGGTCGCGGCGGCTGAGTGACACGCTCGGTACCGGGCGGCTCATGCGCTTGCCGGCAAGGCGACGACCGAGCGACGGACGCGGCATGCTCGGCGCGGCATCGGCCACGCGACGGGCAGCGAGCGCCAGGCCGCGAGCACCATCCGAAATAAACGTCGGCATCGAAGTCTTCTCGCGCAGGGCATCGAGCGCCGCGTCGCCCAGCTCGGCCAGCCAAGCGTTAACGGCGCGACCGCGGATATGCGTCTGCGCCACCGAGTCAATCGCCGAATCGGGAATACGTTCGAGCATAGAGTCGGAGGCGTCGGCAAGCGACTCATTGATGCGGTCGGCAAGGTCGGCACGCACGCGCTCAAGCTGATCGGACAGACGCCGCCAGCTCGCCAACGAGCACACCGCATCGACCATCATCGCGACCGCGACGATAAAGGCGGACAGCCGCACAATCAGCACCGGCAGATGGCCAAGCAGCCCCAGCAATGCCGGCTCCACTAAACGGCAAATACACAACGCACCCAAGCCAAACGCGCAGGCCCAGTACAGGCAGATGCGTCCGTGCAGGTTAAACGGCAGATGCGAGTAATCCCAAAACCGGGCACCCGTCGTTTTTTCCAACAGCACGCCCACGCTATATTCGATCAGGCTGCATACGAGCGCGGCAGCGACAAACTGGCTCGAGGCGTCTGGGATTCCACGCAGCAGCAACCAGCACGCAATGCCGCCCGCACCGTAGATGGGACAACACGGCCCTAGCAAAAAGCCGCTGTTGGCAAAGCGTCCGTGGTTGAGCATGGCGCAGACTGTCGACTCCCATACCCAGCCGCAAAAACCGTAGAAGGCAAACGAGAGTACCAGCGCCGAGAGCGGACAGGCGGCAAGCGTCGCGCCGTCAAATGCCATGCCGATCGCGGTTCCCACCGTCTACCCACTCCTCTTTTCGTTCGATTCTTTGCTCGAGCCGTCGCTCGGGCCCTCGTTCAAATCGTTCGCGCCGCCTTTGCGCGGCAGACGGCCGGCAATCGTCTCGCGCAGCGCGCACCATTTATCCGCCAGGCACACAATCCATGCCTCGCGACACGTCGGCGGCACCGGCACCAGCGGAAACATATGCCGTACGATAATATTCCGCTCGCGCGGCGTCAGCTCAAAATCTTCCTCCGCACGCGCCAAGGCAAAAAACGGGTGGCGAAAGCCATGCAGCCGATGGCTTGGGTCGGGATCGTGCCAGTCATAGAGAAAGTAATCGTGCAGCAGGGCCCCGCGCAGCAGCGATAAGCGGTCGACGGAGATACCGACGCGGCCCAGGCGCTCGGCAAAGGACAGACTTGCCCGCGCCACCGAGGTCACATGCGTATACACCGTCACATCGCCATGCTGGATAAACTCGCGCGTCAGGTCCAGACGGCCCGCCTGTGCCAGTTGACGGGCAGCATGGTCTACTTCGCACGCGATTTTCTCGGCACGAACGGTATCGGACATGCGGCCTCCTTCCGGCGGCGCTCGGCGGCAAGCCACAGCCTGCACGCAATGAATAAAATCATCATGGAACTTATCAGTATGGCATCGGACAAAACGTTTTGCCCCACCAGTTGGCGAATTACCGCGCCGCCGTCACATATCAAACGCCAAAATGTGCGAGACTGTCTTGTGCAATTGTGCCGGCCGAGGGAGTGCCGGCGCACGATTCGCATGGAGTAACCCACAACGATGCTGCTTACGCAAACGACAACGCCCGAGGACGTCAAGGCTCTCGATCGCGCCGAGCTTCCGCTGCTCTGCGGCGAGATCCGTCAGGCAATCCTCGAAAGCTCCGCCGCCGTCGGCGGGCACGTTGCCCCCAACCTGGGCGTCGTTGAGCTTACGGTCGCGCTCCATCGCGTGTTTAACTCCCCCATCGACAAGATTGTCTTTGACGTTTCGCACCAGACCTACGCCCACAAGGCGCTGACGGGGCGTGCGTACACTTATATCAATCCGGAGCGTTATGGTGAGGCTTCTGGCTTTGCCAATCCCGACGAGTCCGAGCACGACCTGTTCGCCATGGGCCATACCTCCACGTCGGTGAGCCTGGGCTGCGGCCTTGCCCACGCGCGCGACCTGGCGGGCGATGCGTACAACGTCATCACCATCATTGGCGACGGTTCGCTTTCGGGCGGTCTGGCGTTTGAGGGCTTTAACAATGCCGCCGAGCTCGACAGCAACCTGATCATCATCGTCAACGATAACGACCAGTCCATTGCCGAGAACCATGGCGGCCTGTATCGCAATCTGGCCGAGCTGCGCGCCAGCAACGGCACCTGTGAGCGCAACGTTTTCCGCGCGATGGGGCTCGACTACCGCTATCTGGACGCCGGTAACGATGTGTTGGCCCTAGTCGACGCGCTGCAGGAACTGCGCAATATCGATCATCCCATCGTGCTGCACGTCTCCACCGCCAAGGGCAAGGGCTTTGAGCCGGCCCAGAGCGACCCCGAGCGCTGGCACCACGTGGGTCCGTTTGACATGGCGACTGGGCGCAAGCTCTGCCCGGGCCATCCGAGCGAGCCCGCACCGCGCACCTATGCCGACATTACGGGCGAGGCGCTCAGCGCCGCCATCGAGCACGATCCGCAGGTCGTGGGCATCACGGCCGCCACGCCCTACATCATGGGCTTTACACCCGAGCTTCGCGCCGCGGCAGGCAAGCAGTTTGTTGACGTGGGCATTGCCGAGGAGCACGCCGTGACCTTTGCCACCGCGCTTGCGCGCTCGGGCGCCAAGCCAGTCTTTGGTGTGTACGGCACGTTTTTGCAGCGCGCCTACGACGAGCTGTGGCACGACCTGTGCCTCAACGATGCCCCGGCGACGATCCTAGTGTTTGGCGCATCAATCTTTGGCACTACGTCCGAGACGCACCTCTCGTTCTTTGATATTTCCATGCTTGGCGGTCTTCCCAACATGCGCTACTTGGCGCCGGCCTGCATGGAGGAATATCTGTCCATGCTGAGCTGGTCGCTCGACCACCGCGAGCATCCTGTAGCAATCCGTGTACCGGGCATTGGCCTGGTAAGCCGCCCCGACCTGGCGCCTGCCGAAGACACCGACTACAGCGCCGTTCGCTACAACGTGGTGCGCCAGGGCCGCGACGTGGCCGTGCTCGCACTTGGCGACTTCTTTGAGCTGGGCGAGCGCGTGGCAAATCGCTTGGCTGCCGAGTACGGCATCGAGGCCACGCTCGTCAACCCTCGCTTTGCAACCGAGCTTGACCGCGAGTTCCTCGACAGCCTTGCCGCCGAGCATCGCGTTGTCGTCACCCTCGAGGACGGCATCTTGGACGGCGGCTGGGGCGAGCGCGTCGCGTGCTATCTGGCCTGCACGCCTGTGCGCACGCACACCTTCGGCATCGCCAAGGGCTTCCCCGACCGCTACGACCCCAACGAGCTGCTCGCTCAGAACGGCATGACGGTCGAGAACATGGCTGCCGAAGCCGTAAGGCTACTGAACGAGTAAAAAACCTCCGCAAGGGAAGCACCCCTGCGGAGGTTTTTATTTTCGCGGCGCGATTATCTCAATCTGTAACATCTAGGGCTCGAATTCCCGTCTAACTGTTACAGATCTAGACAAGACGTCTTAGTCCCTGACCTTTGTCTCAATCTGTAACAGATAGAGACCTTTTGGCCGCCTAACTGTTACAGATCGAGACATTCAAATCCCCCTAAGGATAAAATCTCGATCTGTAACAGTAAGAACCCATTTCCTCGTCTAGATGTTACAGATTGAGACAAAACAACGAGACCGGCCGCCGTACCAGCCCAAACCACCACAAAGGTGCCTGTCCCCTTTTTGGTGGTTTTAGGTCACGGTCGGCGCGAAAAACGAATAACCGTTCATACGCGATCTCCTTACTTATATATGTGTCGCGCTGCCGCCATTATAGCGACCGCTGCGAGCGATCATGCCGTCTGCAAAACCCTATCTCAGCAGCAATAACCGACGTTTCCCCAGATAAAACCTGCCAAAATAAACCTGTCCCTTTTTGGTAGGTAAACCTGTCCCTTTTTGGTAGGTACAATAACCCATAAGGTAAGTATGTTTCTGAGTTATTTCGTGTTGACCCATTTGAGCGCGATAGGGTATAACTCTACTCAACCGCTAGGGATTTTATTGAGAAAGGTGTTCTACCATGAGCAAAAACCTCTCCCAGCAGGTCGTTCTCGACCGCCGCGGCTTTGTCGCCGCCACCTTCGCAACCGTCGCCGGCCTTGGTCTTGCCGGCTGCTCCGACACTAGCGCCGAGGCCGACAAGGGTTCCGCCGCCGGCTCCTCCAAGAGCCCCAATGATACCGAGGCTTCCACCACGCTCGACGCCAAGGCGTTCGACAAGCTCGTCGACAACGGCCCCAAGGCCGATAACGACGCCATCGCCGCCAGCACCTGGGCCACGGCCGTCAAGGACGCCGGCGTTTTTAAGATCGGTGGCGTTCAGACCTCCACGCTCTTCTCCCTCCTCAACGAGAAAGACGGTCAGACCCGTGGCTTCGATGCCGGCGTCGCGCAGCTTCTGTCCAACTACATCCTGGGCGAGAACAAGGTCGAGATCACCCAGGTGACCTCGGACACGCGCGAGTCCGTCCTGCAGAACGGCCAGGTCGACGCCGTCTTTGCCACCTACACCATCACTGACGAGCGCAAGAAGCTCGTCTCCTTCGCCGGTCCCTACTACTACACCCAGCAGGCTATCCTAGTGCTCGCCGACAACGACGACATCAAGAGCGTCGACGACCTGGCCGACAAGAACGTCGCCGTCCAGTCCGGCTCCAACGGCCCCGCCATCCTGGAGGAGTTCGCTCCCAAGGCCAGCCAGCAGGAGTTCAAGACCGACGAGGAGGCCCGCCAGGCACTCCAGCAGGGCCGCGTTGACGCCTACGTCATCGATAACAACATGCAGCAGAGCGCCCTGGTCCGCGAGCCCGGCAAGTACAAGATCGCCGGCAAGCCCTTCGGCAGCAAGGAGCCCTATGGCATCGGCCTGCCGCTCGATTCCGACGGTGTCGCCTTTGTCAACGACTTCCTCAAGAAGATCGAGGACGACGGCACCTGGACCGAGCTGTGGCAGATCTGCATCGGCGACCGCACGGGCGACACCAACGTTCCCGAGCTGCCCGAGGTCGGCGCCTAGGTAATACGCCTAGTAACGGCCGCTACGAAACCATATGGAAACGCATGATGCGCTTTATTGCGGTAAACTGTTTCCTCACTGAGTTGTCAGGGCTTCCGTACACACGGGAGCCCCTTTCCTTATCGGCGGGAGGTCCGCATGAGTCTCTCCGAGCTCTGGTCGCTCTATGGCCAGAACTATATCGACGCCCTGCTAGCAACCTGGGGCATGACGCTTGAGTCGTTTGCCATCGCCATGGTGCTGGCCGTCGCTGTCACCGTGATGCGCGTGTCGCCGCTCAAGCCGCTGCGCGTCTTTGGCGACCTGTATGTCCAGGTCTTCCGTAACATCCCCGGCATCGCGCTACTCATCATCGTCGTCTATGCGCTGCCGCCGCTCAAGGTCGTCCTGCCCTACCGCACCTGCGTCATCGTCGCCACAGTGCTCTTGGGTTCTGCCTTTGGCTCCGAGAACTTTATGAGCGGCATCAACACCGTCGGTGTCGGCCAAGTGGAAGCCGCCCGCTCGCTGGGCATGAGCTTCAGCCGTATCCTCGCCAAGATCGTGATTCCGCAGGCGCTGCGTTCGAGCGTGCTGCCCATGACCAACCTTTTTATCGCCGTCATGCTCACCACCGCGCTCGGCAGTCAGGTGCCGCTTAAACCGCAGGAGCTCACCGGCGTGGTGAGCTATATCAACACGCGCTCGCTCGGCGGCGTCGCCGCGTTCTTTATCTCGGCGCTCGGCTACCTGGGCACGGCCTTTGTGGTGAGCCACATTGGCAACTATATCGATAAGAAGGTGAGGATCCTCCGATGAGCAAACATTCCTCCCCTGCACTTACCATGCGCGATGCGCTCTACGAGGCTCCCGGCCCCAAGATGCGCGCCAAGATTCGCATCGGCACCGCCATCTCGCTTGTCGCCGTCGCCGCGCTTGTCGTCCTCGTGCTGCAGCGCTTTTATGTGACCGGTCAGCTTTCAGTCCACTATTGGTATTTCTTTACGCACCTCACCACCTGGAAGTTCCTGCTTGCCGGCTTTGAGGGCACCGTTAAAGTCGCACTCACCGCCGGCGCCATCGCGCTGGTGCTGGGCTTAGCCCTTATGCTCGGCCGCACCAGCGACATCAAGCCGCTGCAGCTGGTCTGCCGCGTGCTCACCGATTTCTTCCGTGGCGTGCCGAGCCTGCTGTTCATCTACTTCTTCTTTTTGGTGCTGCCTCAGTACAAGATTTCACTGCCGTCGTTTTGGATGCTCACGCTTCCCGTCGCGCTCGCTGCAGCCGGCGTACTTGCCGAGATCTTCCGCGCCGGCGTCAACGCCGTGCCGCGCGGTCAGGTCGAGGCAGCCCAGGCGCTCGGTCTCTCCAAGGCCAAAATCACCTTTAAAATCGTGCTGCCGCAGGCGATTCGTTTTATCATTCCGTCGTTGATTTCGCAGCTCGTGGTCGTAGTCAAAGACACCACTGTCGCCTACGTGGTGAGCTACCCCGACCTCATGCAAAACGCCCGCGTGCTCATTACCAACTACGACGCCCTCGTGTCGGTCTACCTGGTGATCGCGGTCATCTATATCCTCATCAACGTCGCGATCAACAAGGCCGCTGTCTACGTCTCGCACAAGACCGGCGCGACCATCATCCGCTAACGCTTTATTATTTCGAGTCATAAGGAGCCGAGCACCATGGCACAGAGCACCTCTTCCACCGGCAATCAGCCGCTGATCGAGCTCAGACACGTCGATAAGCACTACGGCAATCTGCACGTCCTCAACGACATCAATCTCTCGGTCGACCGCGGCGAGGTCGTCGTCGTGATCGGCCCCTCGGGCTCGGGCAAGTCGACCATGTGCCGCACCATCAACCGCCTGGAAACCATCGACTCGGGCGAGATCCTCATCGAGGGCGAGCCCCTGCCGCAGGAAGGCAAGGATCTTGCCCGCATGCGCGCCGAGTTGGGCATGGTGTTTCAGCAGTTCAACCTGTTCGCGCATATGACGGTGCTGCAGAACGTCATGCTGGGACCGGTCGACGTGCTGGGCGTGTCCAAGGAGGAAGCTCGTGAGCGCGCCATGGACCTGCTGAGCCGCGTAGGCGTTGCCGAGCAGGCCGATAAGGTGCCCGCACAGCTTTCGGGCGGCCAGCAGCAGCGCGTGGCCATCGCCCGTTCTCTCGCCATGCAGCCCAAGGCCATGCTCTTCGATGAGCCCACAAGTGCCCTCGATCCCGAAATGATCAACGAGGTGCTCGAGGTCATGGTGCGCTTGGCGCAGCAGGGCATGACGATGATCGTCATTACGCACGAGATGAACTTTGCCCGCCGCGTGGCCGACCGTGTCGTGTTTATGGCCGATGGCCAGATCGTGGAAACCGGCACGCCCGACGGGTTCTTCGACCACCCCCAGACCAAGCGCGCCCAGGACTTCCTCAACTCCATTAAGGGCCACTAGCCAGCCACCCCGTGGGACAAATCCATTGAAAGTGTTGTCCTACGTCTCTCATGCGCCCTGTCACCTTTAGATTCGAAAGCAACACCTATGATCGGAACTCGCACTTCATCGTCATACACCCCGCACGTCGACGTCGATCCCGCCGACCGCCCGCTCATCCTCGTCGCGCCGCGTTGGGAAGAGGCAAAGCCGTTTTTAAGCGAGACGCTCTCCCCCAACGAGGAAATCGCAAGTGTCTTTGTCGATGCCATCCTTGCCGCCGGCGGCCTGCCGCTGCAGATGTCCATCACCGAGGACATTGAGGTCATCCGTCATTACGTCGATATCGCCGACGGCATCGCCATTCCCGGCGGCCCCGATGTCAATCCCAAACGTTGGGGCGATGATCGACCCTACGACCCCACCCTCTGCTGTGAGATCCGCGATAGCTTTGAGTTTAAGCTGGTCGGCGAGGTGCTCCGCGCCAAAAAGCCGCTCTTTACCACCTGCCGCGGCACGCAGTTGCTCAATGTCGCCACTGGCGGCACTCTGTGCATGGACGTGCCGAGCCTGGGCGCTCGCGAGGGCCGCACACAGTGGCGCCATACCCACGTGCTCAACGATCCCGTGCACCCTGTCGAGGTCATGCCGGGCTCGCTGCTGGAGCGCGCGCTTGGCGGCCACAGACTGATCCAGACCAACTCGGCACATCACTGCTGCGTCGATCGTCTGGGTAAAAGCACGCGCTTGGTCGCCAAGGCAACCGACGGTGTTCCCGAGTGCATCGAGGTCGAAGGCCAACCATTCTGTCTAGGCGTGCAATGGCATCCCGAGTACACGTGGAAGACGCTCGAAACCGACTTTAACCTGTGGAAGTCGTTTGTCGAGGCGGCGGCAAAGGTAAAGCAGGCCCGCTAGCTCGCGAACCACTCAGGTTAAAGCCTCCTAAGCCGGGGGGGGGCGGACACCAGCTACGGTGCCCGCCCCCCTGTATTTGATATGCTCGGTATGATTATCCCTCACAAACAATCAGAGAAATCTCGACCGCAATCGGTCTACGGTAAAGCAGATGGCAACAACGCTTGCTACGTTTATGAGACAGTCAATTAAAATCGAAATGCATTGACCATTCCCCAACGGGGTCACGCCGCAAATCCACATGAGCATCGAGGCTGGAAGCGGAAGCATGGAATTGGCCCCGATCTGTATGTAGATCGCTACGACGTTGACAAGCAACAGCATGCCAATCGGACCGAAGCCGGACCCAAAATAGGAAACAACGATTACGCAAGAAACCACGTATGCAAGGCAGGCAGCGGCAGCAAGAACAAGTCGATAGCAAAATACATGCAGGTTGAAATACTGCTGAGCATCCGAAACGATTGCGCAGTTAAGACAGTACAAAACGACACTCGACAGGACAAACGCGCCCAAAAGGGCAAAAGAAGATAGCACCACTCGCGCAACGATAGCGCACACACGCTTCCCTCCCCGAGCCTCCGACAACCCCCACGGTTCCTCGACAAAGCCCGAACTGACAAAGCGCGGCACAATGCAAGCCGCGATGAACGGAAAGAACAATGCATGGGCCAACGGGGCTACGTTGAACAGCAGACTGCGAAAAACCTCTGCATTGCCAAATAGAAGGACATCCTCCGCCGATAGCCGAAGCGTCGGGTCTGGGAAAAAACCCAAGAAACTGTTCTCACGGAGGCTACAGAACCACATCGGGAAAGAATTAAGCTGCAATATCACCATGTACGCATAAATTACCAGGATTAAGGCGTACGCCCATTTGCTCACATGCTTCAATTCTGACTGGAGAAGTCTTTTAATCTGACGAGCCATTGAGCACACCCCCAGCGCGAAAGCTCAAGAGAGCGTAAATCAATACCGATAGACAGCTGGCTGCCACGCCATATCCCAGAAGCGTCAGCTGCCCCATATCGCTATACCCAAGGGCACATCCGACTCCAAGGTACGGCCCCGGAAGAAAGAAAATCCATCGCAAGGACGGTATGGGCGTCTGAAGGTAAGTTCCGTAGAGCGTCAAGCTCATGACAAATCCGATAATTATCGCAGCCCCGCTCAATACAGCGCTGCCTGTAATCCGATAGATGGTCACCGTCTCCAGCGCAATCGATATCACCAATACGGCGTTAATCATCATTGCGGGCAAAAATGCAGCCAGCATGCTATGCGCATAGTTTTGCCCTCCACGTGTTATCGCGATTGCAAACAGAAGAAGGCAAAGCGCACTATATGCTGCGCCGATTATTAAAGCAGACGAAAGTACATGTGCCAGAGCCCCGTTAAAGCGGGCAAGACCTCTTGCTGAAGAAATTCGGCATCCCTCTTCATAGCCGCGCTCCTGTAAAATCGCCAGGCAAACGATGAGCGGAACGAACAGAGAGGTGCCGGCAAAGGCGCTACGCACAAGGGACTCATCGGGTGCAGAAGGATCGATTACATTCCAGCAGAAGCCAATATCCTCCCCAAAAACGCTATTGCCAAAGGCGAGCAACGTTGTTCCGCTTTTTAGAAAGACACCGAAGAGAAGGCCGAACGCCAGCATAAGCGCAAGACCAAACTTCGCCGGAAACATCCTGTGCAAACGCATCATATCTGCCTTTATGGGATGGATCGCCCGCTTCATTGCGAGACCGCCTTCATCAAGCGCCTGTAATACTCTTTTAGGGATGGCGCCTCATCCCTTATGACGTCCATCGATTCCTTTTTCAGCAGTTCGCCGTCATGAAGAAACAGGCAGCTTGTTGCAACCGATGCCAGCTCATCCAAATCATGACTAGAGATGAGCATGGTCTTACCCTGCTCTCGATTCAATCGGCCGATAAGGGTCCATATGCTCTCAATGCCCAGCGGGTCCAACCCATTTGCTGGCTCATCGAAAACTAGCAAGTCCGTGTCACCCAACAAAGCTGTAGCTATATCCAGCCGCCGTTTCATTCCCAGAGAAAAACTGCCTACGCTCTTTTTTTCATCGATGTCCAGCCCGACTAGGCTCAAAACGCGAGGAATCTCACGCTTCTCATCGAGCCCCCATTCCGCACATCGGATCCGAAGATTCTCAGCCGCACTGAGAGATTGGTATGCTCCACTGGAATCTGGTACATAGCCGACACGCGTCCGCATCAGGCTAAGCTCTCTTTTTGACTTGCCTCCAAAGAGCTCCACGCTCCCCGACGATGGCTCACAGATGCCCAAGACGATTTTAATGAGCGTGCTTTTGCCCGCACCGTTTGCACCGACAAGGGCACAGAGCTCAGACTGATGCACCTCGAAGGAAACGTCATGCAAAACGCGCCGTTTCCCGTAGCGCTTTGATACTTTTGATAGCTTTATCGCTGATGCGTTCATTGGCCTCCCGTTCTGCTTGATAGCAAAACCGCTCATATCGCCCCTTCTTTCCTTTATCGTTTTCCATAGTTGTTATTGTTTTTCGATAACTCGTATTTGTCAAGATAATCTAAAAGAAAGAACCCGTGTTAGACACGAGTCCCTTCACGCTGATATTTCGTTTTAGTTGTTCGCCTTAAGCTACTCGTCACTCAAATCGACAGCGAAGACTGATGTCGGAAGCGACGCCTCGTTGCCTCCGCCATCCCGCATCTGTCTCACGACATTTTTCGCGCGCTCGACAATAAGCTCCTCAAGCTCTTTCTCGCTCACGCGCTGAATAATATCTCCCGGTTGACAATCAAGCTCATCACAGATATCGAGAAGCGTCTTTAGGCGAATAGCTTTTATCTTTCCGTTTCTAAGCTTTGAAATATTAGCCGGAGTATGCCCCGTCGCCCGAATCAGATCAGCGCTGGTCTTTCCGGTCTTAAGCAGCTGCGTCTCAAGCTCGATGATGAGATAGCTCATGTTTCCTCCTACACAAGCTCGTCAGACTGCTCTTGGAGCAGCGAGGCATAACTCCAGATCGCCGAGATAAACAAACAGACAACTGCGCCGATAAACGACCCCGCATCAAAGGTAGCGCCTTGGCAAATCTCAATAACGAAGGAATGAGGCACGATGTAAAGCTCCAGTCCGCCAATGGTGAGATTGACCGATCCATAGGCACCGACAAGCGAAACCGCAGCGTTAACAGCAAAGGCAAGCGCGAGAACACGGATAAGCCGCACATGTGTCTTGGTAAAGGGCGAGACGCCTCGCGAGATGTTACGGCTGATCCCGCACAAAACGACAAGCGAAATACCCACGACGAGTGCCAGGCACAGTCCGCTTGGGATAACGATGCACCCGCCATTGAGAAGCGTCACGACACCGAAAGAATCGACAGAAGCAACGTTTGTAACCGCATACCAGATCACGTAAACAACCAACGCGGCAAAAGCGACGAGCATCCCTGCAAAAACGGCTGCCATGCAAAAACCAAGCTTCCTGATATTTTCGCCCGCCTTGGCCATACGCTGAACGCTGTTGGACATACACTCACCCTCATCGACTCTATCGTTATTCGAACAGTTTATCGAACAACGATATGGATTGCATGCGGAAAGCCCCGCCAGTGCGCATAGGCCATTCACTAATCAGAAGGGGTGAGCGTGGATTTTTGGACACGTATCGAACGAGAGTGGATAATCTCCCACTTTTAGGCCGCCACCGGGCCTAAAACGGGAGATTATCCACTCTCATAGTCATCAAGGCTCACAGCCTCTTACTCGGCCGCCTCGCGCAGGGCCGACATCGTAGCCGCATATTGCTGCTGCAACGCATGCATTCCCGCGCGAGCGCCGTCAACGGCATCGGCGCCGCGCAGCGCTTCGGTCACCACGACCACCGGCTCGTACAGATTATCGAATCCCAGGTTCTGGCTCACGCCCTTGAGCGTGTGCGCTGCCATAAACGCACCTTCGGCGTCTCCTGCCGCCATGGCGGCCTCCAGCTTGTCCATGCGCTCGTCATCCAAAAACTTGAGGGCAAAGCGGGCAAGCATTTCCTCGCCCATCAGCCGAGCGCACGCATCGTCATAATTAGCGCCGATCTTCTCATACGCCTCACGCATGGAAATCATGGATTAAAACTCCTTTGGTCAAACTAAATCGTGGGAAACGCGACGACGTCGGCGGGGCGTGCCAACGTCTCGGCAATTTGGTCTTGCACCTCGAGCAGGCAGTCGAGCAGCAGCGGGTTAAAGGTGCCGCACTTGCCGTCCAGGATCATCTGGATTGCCTCCTTGTGCGGGATAGCGTCCTTATACACGCGCACGCTCGTCAGCGCATCGTACACGTCAGCCACCGAAACCACCTGCGCGGCAATGGGAATTTCGTCGCCCTTAAGGCCATCGGGATAACCCTTGCCGTCCCAGCACTCGTGATGCCAACGCGCAATCTGGTACGCATATTCCATAAGCGCATTGCCGGCGTGATGGCTACCCAGCTCAAGCAGCATGTCGGCGCCGATCGTAGTATGCGTCTTCATAATCTCGAACTCCTCGGACGTAAGGCGTCCGGGTTTGTTGAGAATCGCATCGTCAATCGACATCTTGCCGATATCGTGCAGCGCCGAAGCCAGGGCAATCGTGGAGCGCTCCTCATTGTCGAGGGAGACCGTGCCGCTACGCTGGACCAGACAGCCAAGCAGCAGCTCGGTCAGCTTCTCGATGTTCGTAACGTGCCTGCCGCTCTCGCCGTTGCGAAGCTCCATGACGCCGGCCATGATGTCGATGAGCATGCGACTGTTCTTGACGCGCTCGTTGTACTGCTGGGACAGCAGGCTCGTCAGGCGGCGCTGTTTGGCGTACAGGCGGATGGTGTTGCTTACGCGGCGGCGCACGACACGGGAGTCAAACGGGCGGTTGATATAGTCCGAGGCGCCCAGCTCGTACGCGCGCAGAACCATATCATCGGAATCTTCGCTCGAAATCATGATGACAGGCAGATTGTCGATGCCCGATCGGCGCGACAGATCGGCTAGCACCTCAAAGCCGCTTATGCCCGGCATGACAATGTCCAGCATCACGAGCGACAACTCATCGCCATAGCGGTCGACCATGTCGAGCGCTGTACGACCGTTGTCGGCCTCGAGGATGCAATACTCGTCCTTGAGCATCTCGTTGAGAATGGCTCGGTTCATCTCGGAGTCATCGACAATAAGCACCAAAGGCTTTTCGCTTTGGAAGGCCTCGATGGAATCGGCATCGGTCACGACCGTACCGGCTTTTGCCTTAGCGCGGCTCAGTAACTGGGCAGCGCGGCCAACGCCCTCATCGACCGTCTCGCCATGAATGCGAACGCCACCAACACATGCCGTCAAGCTCACGTACTCATGGCCCGGAACAATCGTGGAACGAACGGCATCGGATACCTGATGTAGGCGACGGGTGAAGTCATCGGAGGGAATATTGGGCATGACGACCACAAACTTGTCGCAGCCATAGCGCACAAGCTCGTCAGTCGAACGAATTCCGCTGCGTATGGCTGTCGCCACAGCACCGAGCGCAAGGTCGCCGGCATGACGGCCGCACGTATCGTTGAAGACCCTAAAATCATCAAGGTCGATCACCGCCACGCCGGCCTTCATGCGGGCGCTACGGAGCTTTTCCTCGTAATATCGGCGGTTGCGCACGCTCGTCAGCACGTCGGTGTAGACAAGGTCCTCTTCTGCAGCCTCTTGCTCATCAATCGGACGCACCATCAGCAGGACGTGAGGCTCGCCTTCGACCTTCAGAGGGCGCAGGCGAGCGCGGTACTCGGTACCATCATTGAGCAGTTGCTCCGACACCTCATCGGAGTCTGCCAAAGCCTCAAGACTCGACTGGCGCAAACAAGGACACCGATCGCCGGCGAGCAGGCAGTTAGGCTCGCTCTTAATCTGATCGGCCGACAGCAAACGCACCACGGGGTAGGTCTTCGCGACGCGGGCGACCTCAGCGGCAGCCTCCTCGTCGGTTAGATTGACCTCGTGATTATTGAGCATATGGCGCCCTTTCGATAGTTTCGCATGGTAGCGGTGGGTTCCAAATGCTACAAGGGTAACACCTTGTCGATGCAGGTAAGTACGTGAATGCTGTTACATTTTTATGAGTTGGCAGGCGGCACGATTGAAGTCGCAGACGTGAGGTTTTGAGCACATTTGTTAACACGGCCGAAACGTTTGCGGGTGAAGCCTGCTTTGGCCATTGCGGGTGTTAGAGCCCCAGGATGCCACGGACAGCCCGGGCAGCCGCTGCCGGGCGATCGCGCAGGCCGTTGTGCGCGCCAGGAACCGTTACGAGGGGGCAATCGAGATATTCGGCAGCCGCTCGCGTACCAGCCTCGCGGGGCGTGCCAATCGAGAGCTCGCCCAGGAGCACGGCGGCCACCGTTTTTGACGCGCGAACGCTGTCCCAATCGGGAACGCAGGTCATAGTAATCCCGTATTCGTTTGCCATGAAACTGCGGCCGTTGCGCAGGGCATGCTTGGCTTCCGCTTCGGTCGTTCCAGGAGCCTCGGGGTCCATATCGCCGAGGGCTCCCAAGAAAAGCCGGAGCGCCCTTGAAACCTTTCCAGCCGCAATCATATCGAGCAAAACCGGAGCTGCGCCCATGCCGACGCCTTCGGCCGACACAGCCGGCTCATGCAGAATCGCACGGTCGACGAGATGGGGTTCGGTACGAAGAAGCTCCAGCGCCACCAACGTACCGGCGCTGTGCGCAAGCACATTTGTCGGAGCGCCAACGTGTTCGATCACGGCTTGCAGATCGGCGGCCTGAGCGGCAAGATCATAGCTGCCGTCTGCCGCATCGCTGCTGCCACCACAGCCGCGGCGGTCGTAGGCAATTACGCGGTAGTTGCGGCTGAGCTCACAAGCGATGCCGTCGAAAAATGTGCCGTCGACACAAGCGCCGTGCACGCACACCAAGGCAGGAGCATCAGGCGACACATCCGGGTCGGCATATTCGCGACAGGCAATCGTGGTGTCCGCATTCTCGACCGTAAAATCCATGTTGTGCCCCCATCATCAATGCTCATCCAGTTGCACGTCAGCACGGTTGGATGGACCCGCATTGCTTTACACCTTGTTAACAGATTAACTTTACCCGACTCGAGGCTTTTCATGGCACGGCATAATGCGCGACGTGAAAAAACGAAACTTGTAAAGCAAGAGCCCGCACCTTGCTTCGGAGCCGATGCTATGCTTAGGCACAATTGTCTTGAGGAGCATATGCCTATGTCTACGTTTTTGAATGCCAGCCCCATCTTTGGGCCTGTTCGCAGCCGTCGCCTTGGTCTCTCGCTCGGTGTCAACATGATGCCGGCCAGCGGCAAAATCTGCACGTTCGACTGCATCTACTGCGAGAACGGCCTCAACGCCGAGCGCCCCTGCCATGAGCCGCACAACACAGCTGCCGTGGTACTCGACGCGCTCGAGGCAAAGCTGCGCGAGATGGCAGCCGAGGGCGAGCTCCCCGATGTGATCACCTTCGCAGGCAACGGCGAGCCCACCGCCGCACCGGAGTTTCCGCAGGCCATTGCCGGTGCCGTCGCGCTGCGCGACGAGCTTGCCCCAAACTCCAAGATCGCCGTGCTCTCCAACGGCACGCGCGCCGACCGCCCCGAGGTGCACGACGCGCTCATGATGGTCGACGACAACATTCTTAAGCTCGATACCGTCGACCCGGCGTTTATCCGGCTGCTCGACCAGCCTGTTGGCCCCTACGACGTCGAGCACCAGATCGAGACGTTCGCAAGCTTTGACGGTCACGTTATTATCCAGACGATCTTTTTGACCGGCGAGTATCAGGGCAAGCCCATCGACAACACCGGCAAGGAGTACGTTGCCCCCTGGCTCGCGGCGCTTGAGCGCATTCGCCCACAAGAAGCGACCATCTACACGGTGGCGCGCGAGACACCGATCGCCGGCCTTGCCAAAGCGGCGCCCGAGGTGCTCGACAAGATCGCCGCACGCGTCCAAGCCCTCGGCATTCCCTGTCAGGTGAGCTACTAGCGCGGCCGCCCGCCAGCAGCTAAATTAGCCCCATCCCAAATGAGCTGGTCTGCGGGTGGGCTATACTAGCTGCGGATGAAAGGAAGTTAGCCATGTATGACAAAGGACCCGTGCCCGGCCGCAACGACGCTTGCTGGTGCGGCAGCGGCAAGAAATATAAGAAATGTCACAGCGCCTTCGACGAGCGCCTCGAGCGCCTGTGGGAGGAGGGCTGGGAGGTTCTGCCCCGTACGCTCTACAAGACGCCCGCCGACATCGAGGGCATCAAGCGCTCCGCCGCCATCAACGTGGGCGTGCTCGACTACGTAGGCGAGCGCATCGCCGCGGGCATGACCACCAACCAGATCGACCAGATGATCTACGACTACACCGTCGAACACGGTGGCACGCCGGCCGACCTCAACTACGAGGGCTACCCCAAGAGCGTGTGCACCTCGATCAATGATGTGGTCTGCCACGGTATCCCCTGCGATACGGACGTGCTGCACGAGGGCGACATCATCAACGTGGACTGCTCCACAATCCTAGACGGCTACTTTAGCGACTCGAGCCGCATGTTCTGCATCGGCGAAGTCTCGGCCGAGCGCCAGCGCCTGGTCGATGTCACCCGCGCCAGCGTGGAGGCGGGTCTGGCAGCCGTCAAGCCATGGCTGCCGCTGTCCGTGATGGCCGAGGCAGTGCAAAAGACGGTCGAGGACGCCGGTTTTAGCGTGGTGCGCGAGTACGGCGGACACGGTATTGGCAAGGAGTTCCACGAGGACCCGTTTGTGGGCTTTACCACCGAGGCGCCCGATGTAGACACCATCATGGCTCCGGGCATGGTCTTTACCATCGAGCCCATGGTCAATGCCGGAGCGCCCGATATCAAGATTAGCAAGGGCGACGGCTGGTGCGTGCGCACCAAGGACGGCAGCGATTCGGCCCAGTGCGAGGTGCAGCTCGTGGTGACCGAGGACGGTTACGAGCTGCTCAGCTGGTAGCCGCACGGACGCCGGGCGCTTTATTTAAGCGTTTTGTCTGATAAAACCTGCCAAAATAAACCTGTCCCTTTTTGGCAGGTCGAGCGGAGAGGACTGCTTGTGAACATCCTGGTTTTGCTGCCCGTCAACGATCGTCACCGCGCGATCCTCGAGTCGAGCGCTCCGGGCGAAGATTTTATCTACACGAGCGCCGACGCCGTCACGCGCGAGCAGGTCGCTGACGCCGACGTGATTCTGGGCAACGTTGACCCCGCCATGCTCCCCGCATGCCAGCACCTCCAGCTGCTGCAACTGCAGACCGCGGGCTATGACGACTACCTTGCCGCCGGCACCGTGCCGGCCGAGGCTAAACTGTCTTGCTCGATCGGCGCCTACGGTCAGGCCGTAAGCGAGCACATGTTTGCCATGGTGCTGTCAATGATGAAGCACCTGCCCGGCTACCAGGACCTGCAACGCGAACATCGCTGGGAGGATTTAGGTCCGGTCACCTCGCTCAAAAACGCCAACGTGCTGGTGCTGGGCGCGGGCGACATTGGCGGTCACTTTGCCACGCTCTGCCGCAGCATGGGCGCGCACGTCCGCGGCATCAAGCGTCATCCGCTTGTCTACCCCATTGTATTTGAGGACATGGACGGCATGGACGCCCTGTCCGAGCGCCTAGCCGAGGCCGACATCGTCGCATCCTTTATGCCCAGCACACCCGAGACCCGCGGCCTGGCGAACGCCGAGTTCTTCGCTGCGATGAAACCGGGCGCCTTCTTTGCCAACGGCGGCCGCGGCGATCTTGTGGTCGCCGACGACTTGGTTGCCGCCCTGGAGTCGGGACATCTTGCCGGCGCCGCGGTCGACGTCACCGACCCCGAGCCCCTGCCCGCAACAAGCCCGCTGTGGGACGCGCCCAACATGCTCATCACGCCGCATATCTCGGGCTGGTTCCACCTAGAGGCCACGCTCAACAACGTGGTCGACATCGCCGCGGAGAACCTGCGTCACCTGCAAGCCGGCGAGACCCTGCGTTGCTGGATCGAACATTAGGGATCCGCCGTTCTAACGAACGGCGGATCAGTTGACGCTGCGCGCCGCCCAGAGCGACAATTTGTCATTCAAAAGGCAAGGCATGACCAGAAGGTCTATGCCTTGCCTTTTTCATGCCAACTTGTTCGCTCTGGACATCGCTCGCTGATGCTTGCTCAACCTGCGGTGTCTTAACAATTCTGTCCAGCTGTTGGCGTTGCGGCATTTGCCCAGATAAAACCGGCCAAAATGAACCTGTCCCTTTTTGGTAGGTTTTAGAGTTCCACGCTTTCAGCGCCGTTGATGGTTAGGTTGCGCTCGTAGAAGGCGGTGAGGGCGCGGATGGCGTACATCACGTCGCGCACGCCGCCGGTCTCGTAGCTTGAGTGCATGGCCAGCTGCGGCAGGCCCACGTCCACGGCATGCATGCTCGCCTGCATGTTTGACAGGTTGCCGAGCGTGGAGCCACCCGCCATATCGCTCTTGTTGGCGAAGGCCTGCGTGGGCACGTCGGCGTCATCGCAGATGGCCTGGAACACCGCGCGGCTAAAGGCATCGGTGCAATAGTGCTGGTTGGCGGCCTCCTTGATGACAATACCGCCGTTGAGCACCACCTGGTTGCGGGCGTCACACTTCTCGGCATGATTGGGATGCACGGCATGTGCGTTGTCGCAGCTCACGAGTATCGAGGCGGCAAGTGCGCGGTGGTACGATTCGTCGTCGAAGCCCAGTGATCCGTTAATGCGGCGCAGCGCGTCGGCCAAGAACGTCGACATGGCGCCCTGCTTGGTCTCGGAACCAACCTCCTCGTTATCAAAGCAGCAGAAGACCGAAACGTCGTGCGCGTTCTCAGCACCCAAAAATGCCTGTAGCGAGGTGTAGGCGCATGCCAGGTCGTCGAGCTTGGGCGTCGAGATAAACTCATCGGCCCAGCCCCAAATGCGCGCATCCTGACGATTGACCAGGAACAGATCGCGGCCCAAAATTTGCTCGGGCTCAACGTCCAGTTCGTCGGCGATCAGGGCGTCAAAATCTCCCTGCTTAAGGTCACCGGCGCTGATGAGCGGGCACAGGTCGACGGCGCGGTTGGGCGCAAAGCCCTCATTAACGCCACGATTCATATGGATGGCAAGGCTCGGGATAATAGCGACCTCGCGCT
The DNA here is from genome assembly GCA_959605475.1 of uncultured Collinsella sp. Lineage (GTDB taxonomy): Bacteria > Actinomycetota > Coriobacteriia > Coriobacteriales > Coriobacteriaceae > Collinsella. The sequence continues at coordinate 53,433 of CAUHFS010000007.1, forward strand.
CGGTGGAAAGCAGGCGGCTCTCAATACGGTCGCCTTCGCGTACCAACACGCGTCCAGCCAGCGCCAGCGGGCGATCGAACCAGGTGTAGTCGATCATGCCGCCGTAGGCCTCGGTGTTCAGGCGCAGCGTCTCGCCCGCGCCGTCAAGCTCAGGCACGGCCTTGACCTTAAACGTCGGCGAATCGCTGTGCGACGCCGTGAGCTGAAAATGATAGTCGCCGGCAACGCCGTCCTCGCCTCAC
>CAUHFS010000008.1 GCA_959605475.1 uncultured Collinsella sp.
AACTACTCATTTAAGTACGTCCCCAATGAGTGCTCGCAGAATGAGAGTGGATAATCTCCCGTTTTTGGCCTGTGTGCAGGCTCAAAGTGGGAGATTATCCACTCTCGTCATTTGGGTGTCCAAAAATCCCCGCTCGTTTGGCGCCTGGGGACACTCTTTGTCGAATGCGGCGGCTGCCGAATGTGGGCGCCGTCCTTGCTATGCCACGGTTACGGCGACCTGGGCGTAGCGGGTGCAGGGGCGCTCGGCGCGCGTCTGCACGGTAAGGGTGAGCACAAGGCGGTCGCCGGGCCGCGCGTCGGCGGGCACGATGAAAGCGGTGTCTACCGTGCATTCTTGCCACAGCGACAGATCCTGGGCGCCTGCATAGCTCGACGGGTCCACGGCGACATCCCAATGTGCATCGAAGCCCTTGCCGTCGGGGTCGACGATGGTCGCTGTAAGGTCGACGCGCTCGCCGGCTGTGGCGCTGCGGTCGGCCGTGGCCTCGACAACATGTGCCGGATGCGAGCAGGCTGCCGGATCATGGGCACACCATTGCGCGCGGGCGGCAAAGTCTTCCTGATAGGCACGCAGATAGGGATTGAGATTGTCGTCTGCGGGCGTGCCGATGGAGGCAAAACCGGCGGGCGCGTTCGCATCGGGATGCCCATCAAAAAACATGCGTCCCAGCAGCGTATCGAAGCCACGGTCGTCGATACCGCGCAGGCCAAACGGCAGCAGCGGAATATAGGTCATGCTGTCGCCTTCGGCCATAAAATCGCCGCGCTCAAACTGCATCGCGGGCATGCCTTCCAGGCCCCAATCCAGACGGGCATGCTTGCCAAACTGAAAGCGCTCAGGCTCGTTTTCGTAGACCTTACCATCGCCATAGAACATATAGCGCGCCATGAGGGGGCCGTTGCCCTGCGTGAGATTCTGCTCGGGCCAAGGAGCCTTAAACAGCGGCAGCGTATCGGGCTGAGCTGTTTTGGCGTCGAAATAGTTGCCATACATATAGGGCGTACGCCAAAAGATGAGCTCGGGAAAGAGCTCGCGCCCATGGTCGAGCCACGAGTTATCCTGCCCCACACCATCGGCAACGCCCATCACGCGCACCTTCTGATAGACCTGCTGCTGCACGGCGGGCCACTCGGGCGTGGCGCGATAGCGCTCGGCAATACTCATGAGGGCGCGAACGATCGTATTCATACCACCCCAGCTGAGCAACCACAGCGTGCGCGGGTCATCGTCCATGATGGCATCGGCGATGACGTGAGACCCTTCAGTCTCCTCGCGCACATCACCCTCAAAAGCAACATTTCCCACAAACGTACGCTCGATCATCTGGGCAGGCGTGGGAAACGGCGGCTCACCGGCAGCGGCCGCATTTGCCTGCAACTGCGGCCAAGCCTGGGCATATTCATTACTCCAGAGACTCTCAATCCAATGCTCGGGAAACGGCCGATACTCACGAAGCTCGCCGGCTAGCGGATCGGGCTCATGAGGCACAACAGCCCACTCATAAGAGCGCCGCCCTTTGGTCCGCCAATGCGAATTCACCTCGCCGAGCGTATGAACCCCATCCCCAAGAAAGTGATACTGCGAAGCCGTATACACCACAGCCTGAACATCAAGCAAGTTGAGATACAGAGCCAAATGAACAAGCGAGTTCATATCGTCGACTTCCATATCGGTAGTAACAATCACCCGAATCAACTTCTGGGACATAGGAACAGCTCCAATCAAAATCAATTCAGCCAGTTACGCGCAAGGCAAGACGGGACCCACGCCCCCATCGCCCGCGACCCGGCGGCCCGCCGGAAGCGGCCGACCAGCGTTTCGAACAACGTTAACTTAGGGGGCTCTGACCTTTAGTTTTGTAAACATTCCGCAGCGCGAGCCCCGCTTATCCGATGCTCCGAAGGAGCAGGATAAGCGGGGCTCATGCGCGAGGACGTTTACAAAACTAAAGGTCAGAGCCCCCGATGGGATGGTTACCTCGAAACCCTGGCCGACCACTCCCAGCAGCCCACCGGCTCGCCGTCGATGAGTACGTTGCCCCCGTCGAAGTCTTGATAACACAGGTCGTTGAATTGGTGGATCCACACGCCGTGGTTGAACGTCTTCTTGGCCGAGCCGTCGGCCTCGCGATACACGCCGGTCAGGTCCTCGACATGGCTAAAGTAGGTGAGATGCACGTTGGCGCCGGCACCGCGCAGGCGCGCGAACAGCGGCAGCACGGTCTGTTGCGGTGACACAAGCTCGTCGCCCTTGGAGTGCGTAAACCACAGCGGCGTCTTGGCGAGCGCGGCCACGTCCTCGTCCGTGGCGTTGTACCACGGGGCGCAGCAGGGAAGGCCCGCGGCGAAGAAATCGGGGTAGTCGGCGCACAGGCGCAGGGTCATAAAGCCGCCGTTGGAAAGACCGGCGACCACGATGCGGTCGGTGTCGATGCGGTCGGCATGCTCGGCGACAAACTCATCGATAAGTGCCTTGAGCACGGGGGAGTAGATGCTCTGGTTGGAGTGACCAAGCTGCTCGACGCCGTTGTCCATCCAAAACGTGGGCGACTGCGGTACGAGCACCCAGGCAAAGCCGCCAAAGTAGCGCTGGATCTGCGCCTGGCTGATGGCCGTCACGCGGTTGCCGATATAGGCGCGCGTGGCGCCTTCGCCCTGCGTGGCGCCCTTGCCCTCGCCGGCGCCGTGCAGATACACCACGAGCGGTGCCTTTTGGGGCACGGCCGTGGCCTCGGGCGCAAAGGGGTTGAAGCATGCCGAGTCCTCGGCCTTAAAGCTGGGCTCAAAGAAGCCGTATTCGAGCGCGATACCGTCGACGGCGGTCTTTTGCGTGTCGTTGCTCCAGCCTTTGAGCGCAGGGCAGATATCGCCACGGCAGGTGTCGAAGACCAGGCCGCAGGTGGGATCGTCGCCGTCGTTGCCGGGAAGAGCCGCGAGCTGCGTGATGTGCAACTGGTCATCGAGCATGCGCGAGCCCATGACGCCGCCTTCGATCTTTTTGGTCAGGCGCTGCTCGGCGACCTCGAGCGCCACATGGGTGCCCACGGCGAGCTTACGTCCGTTCTCGTCGCACGGATATGCGGCGAGAATGTCGATGTAGCCCACGGAGGGCGCGGCATGGTCGGCGCCGCGTTCCTTGCGCATCAGAACATCGCCCGAGCGCTCGTGACGCTCTACATATATATGGAAGGTGTTCGCGTCGATGTCGTTGGCGCGCACGGTGCAGGGCAGGTCGAGTACGACCTTGCTGATCCAGGGGCCAAAGTCGCCCAAGGTGGTGACGGTTGCGTAGGTACACAATTTGAGTTCCATGAGCTGCCTCCCTTGCGCCGCGAATGCCTGGCATCTGCGGCAATACAAACTAAACATGTTTAGTGTAATCTAGAATTGAAGAATAACCAGATGAACTCGGTAAACGGCAAAATTGAACACGTCGTGAACTACTAAACGTATGTTTACTAGCTTCTAGCAGGGATTCTGTTGATGAGTTAACAGATCAGTGAGGTGTTCATCAAAATAAAATCCCACGTAAATGGCTATATATCAATAGAGGGTCAAAGAGACCATCTCCCGCCATTCAAATACGTTCACCCCCGATTTCCTACCGTTCACCGGACTGTAGACGGCAAAATTGCCATAAATTCGGCGCTCCGTGTAAACTAAAGCCCGTAAACGTTCAGTAAACACCTTGTTTACAAAAGCGTATCCAAGGGTCCGGCAACCGTAAGGGGTTATAGTCGCCGGGCCAAAGGCGTGCCTAAGCCCAAGGGGGCTGGCACACGAAGATATGGGGAGGGGTCCCATGGCAGTAGATAACAAGCAGATTGCCACCGATGTCCTCGAGCTCGTGGGCGGTGCGGAGAATGTTTCCGTTGCCACCAACTGCATGACGCGCCTGCGTCTGACGCTCAAGGATAACAGCAAGGCCGACGTGGAGAAGATCAAGAAGGTCAAGGGTGTTCTGGGTTGCCAGTTTGCCGGCAGCCAGCTCCAGGTCATCATCGGCCAGAACGTGCCCAAGGTGCTCGCCGAGTTCGTCGCCATCTCCGGTGTCAAGCAGGGTGAGGCCGTCAACGAGAACCTCGATGCTCCCAAGGAGAAGTTCGAGCTCAAGAACCTGCCCAATATCATCCTCGACTATCTGTCGGGCTCCATGACCCAGCTCATCCCGCTGCTCATGGCCGGCGGTCTGTTCCGTACCATCGCGGCCGTCCTCGGCCCCACCATGCTCGGTGTGCTCTCGGCCGACGACCCGACCTATACGTTCCTCTACACCACGCTGTACGAGGCCACGTTCACCTTTATCCCCATCTACCTGGGTTATGCCGCGGCTAAGAAGCTCGGCGCCAGCCCGGTGCTCGGCATGCTGCTCGGTGGCGCCCTCATGGCTCCTTCCGTGGTGAGCGTCGCCACCCAGGAGGGCGGCGGCATCATCTCCGTCTACGGCATCCAGATCGCTGCTGCCAACTATCAGCAGTCCGTCCTGCCGATCATCCTTTCGGTGCCCGTCCTGTACTTCATCGAGAAGTTCTTTAAGAAGGTTATGCCCGACGTGCTGTCCACGGTCTTCACGCCGTTCTGCACCATGATCGTCACGATCCCCATTGCCTTCATCGTCCTCGCTCCGATCGGCAACGAGATCGGTACGCTGATCGCCAACGCCCTCTTCGGCCTTGCTGACCTTGGCGGCATCGGCATCCTGATCGTCATGGCCATCCTCGGCGCCTTCTGGCAGCTCTTCGTGGTCTGCGGCATGCACATGCCCGTCATCCTGCTCGCCCAGGTTCAGATCATCGCTGCCGGTTACGATCCCTTCGTCTTCGTTTCCACCAACTGCGCTATGGCCGCTGTCTGGGGCTGCGCCTTCGGTGCCTTCCTCAAGATGAAGAACCCCGACGAGAAGTCTCTCGCCATCGGTTACGTCATCTCCGCCATCGCCGGCGGCGTCACCGAGCCCGCGCTCTTCGGCATCCTCATGCGCTTCCGTCGCACCATGTTTGGCATGTTCATCGGCGGTGCCATCGGCGCTGTGTTCTCCGGCCTCATGGGGGTTACCTACTACCTCGCAGGCGGTGCCTCCAACTTCCTGGTCTTCACCAACTACCTGCAGGGTGGCCAGATGAACACCGTCTGGGCTATCGTTGGTATGGCAATCTCCTTTGTCATCGCCGCTGCCGTCGTCTTTGTCTCCGGCTTCTCCAAGGAGGAGCTCGCCGAGATGGAGGCCTAAGGCCAAACCGTTCGGTCGCATAAGACCTCACCTACACGACAGGGCCCCGTCAGGCGTAAGCCCGGCGGGGCCCTTCTTGCAAGGTAGACTGATGGAGGCGGGTGAGATTCGCCCGCGAGGGTTTGCCAAGCGCCGGGGGCTTTCGCGCGGGGTTATCGCGAAAGCCCCCGGCGGTTCGCAAATCCTTTATCAAACGAAAGGACATGCAGATGAGTTTGGGAAAGCTGACCGCCAACGGTCGCCAGGATGGCTTTTTGTGCGAGGGCAAACCGTTCTTCTGGTTTGCCGATACGTGCTGGAGCGCATTTACGAGCATCGCCGAGAACGACTGGGATTACTACCTGACCCGCCGTGCCGAGCAGGGCATGAACGTGCTGCAGATCAACACGTTGCCGCAGTGGGATCGCTGCTGTCCCGACCTGGGCATTTGGCCCTATGCCAGCGAGGATGGCGTGCACTTTGATTGGTCCTGCCCCAACCAGGCGTATTGGGATCGTGCCGCCGCCATGTGCCGCGCGGCCGTCGAGCACGGCATTCGTCCGGCGCTCGTGCTCATGTGGTGCAACTACGTGCCCGGTACCTGGGGTGCCAAGATCGCCGAGCGTTGCGGTGCCGAGATTATGCCGCGTGAGGAGGTTCGCGCCCACGTTGCCCGCGTCGTCGAGAACCTGGGCGAGTTCGACCCCGTCTACGTGGTGGCGGGCGATACCGACTTTGCCGGCGACGAGGCGATCGCCTATTACGAGGACGCCCTCGACGAGGTCGTCAAGCGCGCGCCCGAGGCACTGCGCACCATGCATATCAACCGCGGTAACCGCACCATTCCGGCGCAGTATCTGGACCGTCTGGACTTTTATATGTTCCAGCCCGGCCACAACTACGAGGGCCAGCCCGAGGCATGGCGTCTGCCGCAGGACTTTATCGCCAACTATCCCAAAAAGCCGATGGTCAACTCCGAGCCTTGCTACGAGCAGATGGGTGCGTCGCGCAACGTCTACTGGCGTTTTACCGCGCAGGATTGCCGCGCGAGCGTATGGTCGTCGATTCTTGCCGGCGCCAGTGCCGGCGTGACCTATGGCGCACACGGCGTGTGGAACTGGCAGACATCGCGCAGCCAGGGTTCGGTCCTGGGCGAGGGCTTTGACATGCCCTTCCGCTGGCAAGAGTGCCTGCAGTTTGCGGGTGTGTGGGACTTTGGCGCGATCGAGCACGTGCTTGCCGCCCTAGGCGCTACGGCTGCCGACGATGCACTTGCCGTGGTTCCGGCGCAGGAGCTCCTCGACGACGCGCGCGAGTCCATCCGTGTGGCGCGCGTTGGCGATCGCATCGTCGCGTACCTGCCGCGTACCACGGCGCTCAAGTTTAAGCTCGACGGCGCGCGTGGCTGGACGGCGACGGTCCTCGACATGGAGGACAAGCGCATCGCAAAGCTGCCCGTCCGTGACAACGGTGACGGCACCGTGCGCGTGGCGCAGCATCCCTTTGAGCACGACGCGCTGGTGATCCTGGCCCCCGGGCGCTAACGGCTCTTCTCCAACATTTACAACCCAGTCCCTTTCATTAGGCTGCGACGGAATGGTTCCTGCATGACGGCTTCAAGCTGCCAAGGGGAGCCATTCCGTCGCACCCTTTGCTTACTCATTGGGTACTCATTGGGGACGTACTTAAATGAGTGGCAGTTGGGGGATACTCCTTGCCGAGTTGGAGCTTGCGCGCGCCCCTTCTGGGTCATGCGGCTCAAAATCGCGGCGTCATGCGGACGGCTGGGGTCGAATTTGCAACATTTCGAACTTGGCTTCGATATTGAGATTGGTTCTTTATTAAAATGGTGTTCCGGACAACAAAGCGGGTGGGGGTTACCATGAGGGACCTGGGAGACACAACCGCATATTTGCGCCGGGGCATGCGGGAGATTCTGTGCCTAGCGCTGTTCTTCTTCACGTTTTTGGCGTGCGAGTATTTCTTTGATGCGCGCATGGCCGAGTTCGTGCCATCGAGTGAGGTCGTCATCTACGAGAGCATCGTTGTCGGCGCGAGCGTGATTGGCTTTTTCGTGCGCCCATTTCTGTACTATCGCCGTCCCCAGACGATCGATGCGACGAGCGATATTACGGGCGTGCTGTTGGTATCGGCGTTGCTGCTGATGATTATGGCAATGCGGTTTGAGGTAGTAATTGCCGGCGGCCTGGTGGCGTGCTGCGCCCTGGGCTATTGCGGATCGACCGCCCATGCCAATCTTGCGCGGCGTTTTGCGCAGACGCCCTGCCTGGCGCGCACCGTGGCGGTTTCCTATGCTGTGGGCATTTTGGTGCAGGTGCTCAACCATATGGTGATGCCTGCGGGCATTCCCCAGCAGTCTGTTCTCATTGCCTGTGCGATTGCGCTGGTGGGGCTGCTTCACGGTGTCCGCCGCGCTAAATTGCGTGATGAGCCTGCGCCCGAGTTCGAGGTCGAGATTGCCGAGCTATCGGTCGATGCGTCGGAGCGTGGCGCCAGGTGGCACGATGACCCCGAGGCAAAGGCGGCCTTTCAGGGTGCCGTGGTGCGTCTGACGGTGGCGACCGCTTGCCTCACCGGCGTGTTCGCGGCCCTCAATGCCGGCCTTACGACCTCGCATGCCGCTGGCGCTATCGATCTGGGCGACTGGCCGCGCTTGCTGCTGGTTGTGAGCGCCCTTGCCGCCGGCGTCCTGTATGACCTGCGTGGGCGTTCGTATATGAATATCATCATGACGTGCGCCGCCATGCTGTCCACGCTCTCGTTCTTTGTACTTATCACCGATGGCAACGGTGGCAACACGCTTGCCGCCACGATTATCTTTTACCTTGGCACGGGCTTTTTCGTGGTGTTCTTCACCGCGAAGTTCGCCGCGATTTCGATGTATGCCCGCTGGGCGTATCTGTGGCCGTGCATGGGCCGTGTTATCAACAACGTTTGTCGATGCTCGTGACGGCTCCGGCAGTGGCGATTATCTCGAGTCAAAACGTGCTGGCGGCAGTGAGCGTCGTGCTCGTGCTGTTTGTCGGCATCGCGATTTCGCTGTTGGGACAGTTTGGACAAGACGGTGAGGGCGAGGCGACGCGCGGCAGGCTGGCGCTTGCCACCGACGATCTTGGCGTGAGCTGTGAGCCCGGCCAGGCCGACACGGTGCCCCTGGAGGCGCCGGAGCTTTCGTTTGACGATCGGCTCGATGGCTTCGTTGCCGCCTTTGGGCTCACCAAGCGCGAGCGCGATGTTCTGGAGGCACTGGTCGTTTCGGACGACAGCGTGCAGGACGTGGCGGCGGCACTCTTCCTTTCGCGTTCCACGCTCTATCGCCACATCGCTTCGATTAACAAAAAGACAGGTGCCTCCTCGCGCGTAGCCCTCGTCAACTTCTTCTGGTCCTGGACACCCCAAGACTAGCTAACCACCACAAAGGGGACAGGCACCTTTGTGGTGGTTTTTTACCTGCAAAAATATGAATATGAGACATTTGTCACCTGCCGTTTTGGTGCTCAAAGGCATATGAATGTGATGCTGAGCAGAGCAGAACGGAGGGGGTGCACCTATGGCGTCTCGGGGTTGCGCGTCTAATAAAATTGCGGGCGCGCTTATCGCCGTGGTGGTCTTTGCCGCGGCGGTGACACTCATGCGAGTTTACGTTGCCGGCGACCATGGCGCTCAGGGAAAGACTGCCGCGCAAGTGTCGCTCAACGATTGCGCTGCCGTTCCGGTGGCGGTCAAGCTTATCGAGGACGGGGAGGCGCGGACGGCCTATGAGACCGACGATGACGAACTGGTCGCATCGACTTTTGCCGCGCTCGATGGCTGCACCGTGGGGGATGCGGTGGATGAGCGGACGAGCGATGCCGGCCGAACGCTCGTCTTTGTCTATACGGATGGCTCGGAGCAATCGGTAGAACTTGAGGGCAAAAACATCGTGCTCGATAAGACGGCGTATCGACTTAACGGTGCCGATGAGTTATGGCGGCAGCTTGCCGCAATCAAAAACAGCTAACGAAATTAGGGATGTACGGGATGAGTGACTTGAGATTCTGCCCGGCGTGCGGGGCGCAGCTGCCTCGGGTCGCCGGCGTGCCGGTGCGATTTTGCCCGGGGTGCGGCGTCCGACTTGAGGGCGTTGTGGGCTACTCGGGCGCCGTGGGGGCTACAGATGGGGCGACTGCCGATGACGATGCGGACGAAGGCGGCGACCCGAGTGTGGACGCGCCGGCCGATGCGCCGGTGGAGACTGCCGGCGTCGCGTCGTCTCGTGACGCAGCCACGACGGATGCGCCTCACATCGGTGACCTTGAGCTTCATGCCGCATGCGATACCTCTGGCGGCCAGGCACTCGCGCAGGTGGTGCTGCCGCGGGGCTGGCATATCGAAGAAGCGCATCTTGAGCGCAGCGGCAGTTTCGACTGCCCGATTTCGGTTGGCGTGACGGCGGCGGGTCCGATGGGTGAGCGGATTATGTACCGCTCCGAGCTCTGCTACGTGGATGCGGGCGCCGTTGCCAAGCGTATCCCCACGCAAACCGAACGCAAGGTGTTTGTGCACGTGGAGGCAGCTTGCGACGAGCTGGCTCAGGCCTGTGCAGCACGGCTGGGCGCGCGGGCAGAGGTTGTTGCCGAGCAACCGTACCCATCGAGCGCGGCGGTCGATATCGAGCGCGAGCGTGCCCGCGTAAAGCGCGAGGCGGCAAACGACTTTGCAATCCAGGGCTTTTCGATGGAACCGAGTGATGTGGTCTATGAGTGCCGCATGCGTCGATATCGGCTCACGGGCGCTCCGGTGCCCACCGAGCTCGCGGTGGCGGCCAAAGTCGAGGGCTATATGTTTTCAATCGGAGGCGTCGCGGGTTCTATGGGCAAAGGTGTTGCCGCTGGGGCCGAGGCGCTGCTGGGCGCGAGCCTTTCGAGTGGGCTGATCGGCGGTGTTTTGGGCAAGCGCCTGCGCGAGCGCAAGGCGGCGGCAGCGGCGGGACAGGGCGTCGCGCAAGAACAGCCCACGGGTCGAGGCGGTTGCCCGGACGGAGCGTCGTTCGAGCTGGGTGCGGCCGACCTGCTGCAGTGGCGTATCAGGGACAGCTTCTGTTTGGCTGCGCCAGAAGGTCGCCTGGACGAGGCGGCCTCCACGGCGCTTGCATCAATGGCGTCGACTCTGCGGCTCAATCCAGCGATTGCACGCGAAGCGTCAGCTCAAAAGCAACAGATGGTGCTTGAGCAGCGCCAACGCACGCAGATGGACATTGCCCAGCAGCAACAGCAGTTTGCAGCCTGGCAACAGATGCATGCCTCGCAACAGGCGGCATTCGACAGCTACCAGCAGGCGTGGTTCGATCGCAGCGACCGTCAGCACGCCGCGAATATGGCTGCCAGCGCCGCCAATTTTTCCAGCGCGGGCGTGGGGACGGGCACCGCTTCGTATTCCGATGCCATTCGCGGGGTCAACCATTACACCAGACCCGACGGCACCGATGTCGAGGTCTCGGTGATGGCCGACCAGGCCTGGGTCAACGGTTCGGGCGATGTGATCGGTACACGCGATGGTTTTGAACCTGGTTTTGGCTGGACGGAACTGCCTCGTCAATAGCGTGGGGTGGCTTATGTGTGAATCGATGCCGGGTGTGTTTCTCGGCATTGTGCTAAAGAACGGGAAAGGAACAATGATGAGGGAGACGGTACTTTCGCGCACGGCATTTGTCGCGGCGGCGGGAACGGCGCTGCTGACGCTTGTGGGGTGCGGCGGACAGCGGACGCAGGATGCGACGGGTTTTAACGACGACCGCCCGGTAAAGGACAAGATGGATGCGGGTGCGACGTCGGGCGATTCCGGCGACGCGGACAGCGGCTCGGCGGATGCGTTCGATACGTGGTCGGATGATTGCTGGGATGCGCACCGCAACATCAGCATCGCGGCGCTCCTCGAGCTTAAGGGCTGGCAGTTGCAGGAGTTTGCCTCGCAGCAGGGCTATGCCTGGCAAGACGCGCTCGAGATGTACGAGGACGAGGCGGGACACGTGCTCAGCGTCTGCAATATCAGCAAGGACGGCGCGACCGAATGGCTCGGCGAGGACGAAATCGGAAAGCTCGACAAGGGCGGCACCGGAAGCACCGTGATGTTCACGCTGCAACTTTCGGGCTATTCGAGCTGCGAGGATGTTATCGCGGGCTTTTCCGTGCCGGTCGAGGACCGGGCGCAGATTACTTCGGGCTCATGGATCGCGTGCGTATACGGTTCCAACATGGCGCGGCACGTTGCCATGGCGAGTCCGATGGAAAACGGTGACTACCGCTTGGATCTCATTACCGAGGAGGCTATCAAGACCGGTAGGTTTACCCAGGGCGGCGGTGCTCCGACGATAGACGAATTTTGGCAGGAAAAGACTGGACGCGCGCTCGGCTAGGTGCGACGTGGCCAATACCATAGCGAGGAACGAACATGATGAATGAAGTGACGATGAACCGTGCGGCCTTTGTGGCAGGCGCGGGTGCGCTGGCTTGTGCGCTGGCTGGCTGCTCGGGCGGATTGGGCGGCGCGGGCGGTGCCAAGAAGGCGACCACGGCGGACGCCGCCTGTGTAGACGACAACGCTAACGTGACGGTCTATGCTGCGATCAACTTGGACGGCGCCGACCTGGTGCGCCTGCTCAAGCATCAAAACTATGAGTGGCAAGGCGAGAGCGTGGGCTACGGTGCCGCCGATGACGCGGGACTTTTCGCTTTTACCTTTTCTAAGATTTCGGATGACGTGGACGAACTTGCGAACAGCGCGATACCGCTTTCGGAGTCCGAGTACGAGGAACTTGAGCCGGGCGGCGGAGACGATAGCGTGGCGATTTTGCTCTCGGTGGGCGGCTATACGACGGGCAATCGTGCGCTCACCGGCGCAATCGGCGATGCGGCGATAGTGCAGGAGAAGTGCACAATCGACGATTCCGTGTATTGGCTGGTCAAGGCGCTCGACGGCAGCCGTTACGTGATTTCGGCCTACGACACCGAAGATGATGGCGACAGCGCGCATGACATCTATATCTATAGTGAGTCTTTTATTCACACCGGTTATCTGAGCGGCGGCGACCAAATCGATATTGACGAACTCTGGAGCCGCCTGACCAATGCCTCGTAGCGCACCAAAACCACCATAAAGGGGACAGGCGCCTTTGTGGTGGTTTTGCCCTTGGGCTGTCTACTGTGGCGGCTCACCGTGCTAAAGCAGCTCACCGTGGCGGGCGATGTAGCGGCGCTTGGCCAGCTGGGTGAGCGCGATGTAGGCGGCGACAATGCCGATGAGCAGCGCGAAGAAGATTGGCGGCAGCGGCATGAGACCCAGCGCATCGGCGATGGGGCTTGCCGGCAGCCAGGTGACGAGCGCCAGGCCCAGCACGGTGAGGACGCACAGCGCGGGCGCGGCGTGGTCGCGCGGGCTCGGCAGGCACGGGGAGCGCAGCATATGGATCACGAGCGTCTGCGACCACATGGACTCAACGAACCAGCCGCTCTGGAAGAGCGCCGCAAAGGCCTCCATGCCCGTGACGTTGCCCGCGGCGGCAAGCTCGGCCCAGCTCGCGCCCACGGCGGCGGGGCACACCACAAAGAAGAGCGCGGCGAAAGTCGCGATATCAAACAGTGAGCTCACGGGGCCCAGCTCGAGCATAAAGCCCTTGATGGACGCAGCGTCCCAAGCGCGCGGGCGGGCAGTCCAGGCGTTGTCGACGGTGTCCCACGGCAGCGCGATGCACACGATCTCGTAGACCAGCGACAGCAGCACCAGCTGCAGAGCGCTCATGGGCAAGAACGGCAAGAACAGGCTCGCGACGGTCACGGATAGCACGTTGCCAAAGTTGGAGCTCACCGTGGTCTTGAGGTACTTGAGTAGGTTGCCGTAGGTGCGGCGGCCTTCGATGATGCCGCGCTCGAGCACGTCTAGGTCCTTCTGGAGCAAGATGATATCGGCAGATTCCTTGGCAATGTCGACGGCCGAATCGACCGAGATGCCGCAATCGCTCGCACGCATGGCGGCGGCGTCGTTGATGCCATCGCCCATAAAGCCCACGGTGTGGCCGAGCAGCTCGCGCATGACGCGCACCAGACGCGCCTTCTGCAGCGGCGAGAGCTTGGCAAAGAGGTGCGTGTGCTCGGCGCGCTCGGCAAGCTCGGCATCGTCGAGCGCATCGATCTCGGAGCCGAGCAAGACGTTGCTCGCGTCGATACCGATCTGTTCGCAGACGGTGGCGGCAACGCGGTCGTTGTCGCCGGTCAGGACCTTGACCGCCACACCCTTGGCCTCGAGCGTGGCGACGGCGCCCGCGGCACTCGCCTTGGGCGGATCGAGGAAGGCCAAAAAGCCCATCAACACCATGTCGCATTCGTCGGCGATGCCAAACTCGCCCACGCAGCGCGGATTGGTTTTCTGCGCCACAGCAATCACGCGCAGGCCCTCGGCGTTGAGCCCGGCGACCTGCTTGCGAATCTGGGCGAGCTTATCTTCGGTGAACGGCTGGGCGGCGCCGTCGACCTCGACAAAGGAGCAGATCTCGAGCATTTCCTCGGCAGCCCCCTTGGTGACCATCTGGGTTTTGCCCTGGGCGTCGGCGACGACTACGCTCAGGCGACGGCGCGAGAAATCGAAGGGCACCTCGTCGACCTTGGTATAGCGGTCGCGCAGGCTCTGGCCCAGCATAGAATCGGGCACGACGGTCGAGGGCGTCACATCGGCACGGTCGATGACGGCCAGGTCGATAAGGTTTTTGAGGCCGGTCTGGAAGAAGCTGTTCAAAAACGCATGGCGCAGCACGCGCGCATCCTCGTTGCCGTCGGTGTTGAGGTAGCGCTCGAGCACGATACGGTCTTCGGTGAGGGTGCCGGTCTTGTCGCAGCACAGGACGTCCATCGCGCCGAGGTTTTGGATCGCCGGCAGCTCCTTGACGATAACCTGGCGGCGGGCGAGGTCCTTGGCGCCCTGCGACAGGCTCGTGGTCACGATGACGGGAAGCATCTGCGGCGTGATGCCCACGGCCACGCTCGTGGCGAACAACAGCGCATCGATGACGTTGCCCTTGGTGGCGGCGTTGATGGCAAAGACCGCCGGCGCCATAACGAGCATGAGGCGCACGAGCAGCATGGAGACGCTCGAGACGCCGCGGTCAAACGCGCTCTTCTCGCCGCGCCCGTTGAGCATCTTGGCGATGCCGCCCAGGTAGGTGTCCGAGCCGGTGGCAACGACAAGCGCCATGGCGGTGCCGTTTTGCACGGAGGTGCCGGTAAAGACGATGTTCTTGCAGGCAGAGAGTGGTAGCGCGGAGCCGTCGGCACCCTCGACGACGGTGATGGCAGCGGTCTTCTCGACGGCCTCGCTCTCGCCGGTGAGTGCGGACTCGATCACAAACAGGTCGCGCGCGGTGATGATGCGGGCATCTGCCGGCACCATGTCGCCGGCAGAGAGGCGGATTACATCGCCGGGGACGAGCTCGTCGAAGGGGATCTCGACGCGCTCGCCGTCGCGCAGGGCACAGCAGGTGTTGGAGACCAGGTCCTTAAGGGCCTCGGCCGCATTGCCGCTGCGGGCTTCCTGGATAAACTTCATGCCGCCCGATACCAGCAGCATGATGCCGATGACGATGACCGTGGAGGGGTCACGCTGCAGCTCGGGCACGGCGAGCACGTCGATGTAGAGCGAGACCAGTGCGAGGGCGGCGAGGATGCCAGCGAAGGGATCGACGAACGCGTCGGCGATGCGGCGGGCGAGCGTCTTGGTCGGCGCCTCGATGGTGTTGGGGCCGACGGCGCTCAGGCGCTCGGCGGCGTGCTCGGCGGTGAGGCCGTCGGCTGTGGCGTCGAGCAGCACGAGGGCATCCTCGGCGCTATGGGTGGCGGCGAATATGGTGTTCTTGGACATGCCGGTGTGAGCGGCGGGGCGCGCCGTGCGGCGGCGCTTGGAGATAGCTTCGAGTACCGTGGCGGTTTTGAGCATCAGCATAGGGTCCTCCTTGTTGAAGGGAGTTAGCGTACGTGTCGTATGTGCTTCAAAAAACCTAGATGTCGCTCACGTCATGCTCTCGAACCACCACAAAGGGGACAGGCACCTTTGTGGTGGTTTTGACGATCGGTTCGTGGCGCTTATGCGTGTGCGGAATCCTCGCGGCGTGCCGAGGGCGACATGCAGGTTTTTCGACTATGACTGCCTTCCATGGCACACCTCCTTAAGGCCGAGCGCTGCGCGTTTTGGGTATCTCGTACCCGTTACAATCCGCCCGTATTCTTGATGAGGGGGTTTGCCGTGTCAACCCCAATGTTTGGAAAACCATTGCCCCTGACAAAGCCTTTACAGAATGCCGAGGCCCCAAAGCGCGCCCGCAACGCGCCCCGCCTGCGCTAAACTGGAAGGCACGTACGCGATTACGAGAGGAGCCCGCATGGAGGCTTACAAGCAAGAGTTCATCAAGTTCATGGTTGAGTCCGACGTTCTTAAGTTCGGCAGCTTTACGCTCAAGAGCGGCCGTCAGTCCCCGTTCTTTATGAATGCTGGCGCTTACGTGACGGGCTACCAGCTCAAGAAGCTGGGCGAGTATTACGCCCAGGCAATCCACGATAACTTTGGCGACGACTTTGACGTGCTGTTTGGACCGGCCTACAAGGGTATTCCGCTGGCCGTCGTGACCGCAATTGCCTACCACGAGTTGTACGGCAAGGAGGTCAAGTACTGCTGCGATCGCAAGGAGGCCAAGGACCACGGCGCTGACAAGGGCAACCTGCTGGGCTACGAGCCCCAGGACGGCGACCGCGTGGTCATGGTCGAGGACGTCACCACCAGCGGTAAGTCCATCGACGAGACCTATCCCAAGGTCAAGGCTGCTGCCGATGTCGAGATCAAGGGCCTGATTGTGTCCCTCAACCGCATGGAGGTCGGCAAGGGTGGCGTGACCACCGCGCAGAAGGAGATCGAGGCCAAGTACGGTTTCCCCGTCGCGAGCATCGTCTCCATGGCTGAGGTCGTCGAGACCCTCTACAACCACGAGATCGACGGCAAAGTCGTCATCGACGACGAGCTCAAGACCGCCATCGACGCCTACTACGAGCAGTACGGCGTCAAGTAGGTTCCGCCTCCGTTAGTTACGCGGTTTTACCAAACCGCGTAACGGCTCGACGCTGCAAACCCGCCAGAGCGGCAATCTGCCTTTCAACTTCGGCGGCATGACCAGAAGGTCAATGCCGCCTCGTTTCAAGGCACCTTGCTCGCTCTGGCGGGTTTTCGCTGTCGCTACCAAAACATCGGCGTTGTCCTGGTCCAGATGCGGCACTTGGGGACGTTCCTTTTCTGCCGACACCTGGGGACACTCCTGATGTAGTCGTTGGGGACGTTCTTAAACGACTAGTCATTCAAGAACGTCCCCAATGACTACCCGCAAAATGAGCGTGGATAATCTCCCACTTTGAGCCTGCATCCAGGTCAAAAACGGGAGATTATCCACGCTCGTTATCTGAGTGTCCGAAAATCCACGCTCGTCGCTACTTAAGCCCGGGCAGGCGGGTGTAGGGAAACGAGCGCTCTAAGAACTCGGAGCAGCGGGCGTAATCTTTGGCAAAGTAGCTGCTATAGAGCGAATCGAGTACGTATTGCACGGCGATATGGCTGGCGAACTGCGTGATGCGGTGCGTCATGCTCTCGTGGTCGCTTACCGTGAGATAGGCGGCAAAGCCGGGGTGAATGCGGGCACAGTACGGCGTGCCGATGACGATGACCGGGACATGTCGACTGCTAAGGATCGGCAAGATCTCCTTGAGGTTGGGGGCAAGGCCGCTGTAGGAGATGATGATTGCCACATGGTCGGGACCCGAGGCGAGCGCCGTGCGCACCTGAGCCTCGACGCTGTCGTGGCACGTCGCGCTTTTGCCGGCGGAAAGCAGGCGATCGCGGAACATTCCCGCTGGATACAGGTTATGCGAGCCCGTGTAGATGTCCACGGTGCCGGCGCGCATGATGAGCTTGGCGGCGTGGTTGAGCTGTGCAGGGTCGAGCAGCTCCTGCGTTTCGGCCAAGGTGGTCTGGTAGAGCCCCTCCATGCGTTCCATCACCTGCGCAGGGGTGGAGGTGGCATCGAAGGGAAAGTTGATGTCCACGTCGCGCCGGTTGCCCGCCTCGGTCGCCTGGCGGATGAGCTCGACCTTGAGGTCTTTGAAGCCCTCGAGGCCGAGCTTTTTGCAAAAGCGGTGAACGCTCGCGACCGAAACGTTGGCGCGCGCGGCAAATTCCTTAATGGAAAGCCCGCGCACATCCTCGCCCATGGCGAGGGCCGTTCGCCCAAGTTGTTGCTCGGTGGGGGTGAGGCTTTTGCCCTGCGTGATCTTCCGCCTGATATCCATATGGCTCCTATGCGTTTGCGTCGCGATAAACCAATCATAGCGATAAATAAAACGTTCGGCTTGGCTGGGAGTTTTGGTCCGCCGGTCTATGAACGACGGACCGCTCGACGCTGTGCGGGCCCTTGGCACGGCACCTTGGGCTTCAATCGTCGGGCGCGTGCGGAAGCACACATCCCTCCTCTTTCGGCCCAATTTGCCGCACCAGGGGCCCGCTCGCTGTTGTGGGCTCAACATAGGGCGCTGTCCTTGTTGGGCCGTTTGCGCCCGGGGCGTTACCCGAGCACGCGTACGGGCCCCAAGAGACCGCTGGGCTCGGAGGGCTCGGTCATGCCGAACACGTCGGGGACGGCATGGTCGAGGGTGTTGATGATATCGATCGCAAGCGCGTGCTCGCCGGCCAAAAGCGCGCCGGCCTCAAAGCAGTAAGGCGGACAGATGCGCGTGCCGAGGGATTTGCCGTCGAGGGTGACGGTTGCGGTCTCAAAGACCTCGCCAAGGTCGATGACGGTGCGGGTGGCCGCTTCGCCCAGGACAAAGGAAGCCTGGTAGCGGAATGTGCCGGCCTTGCCGGGGAACTCGGCCGAGGAAAGGTCGTGCAGGTCTGCAAGCTCAACAGACTCGCCAAAGGCATCGGTGCCAGGGGCAGAGAAGGCAACCGCCCAGGGCCCGTCGACGCATGTGGCTTCGTCTTCGGCGGTTGCCACAGCAACGGAACCTGTAGCCCCAAGGACCACGATGCAGCTCTCGTAGGGAGCCAGCTCGAGCGTGCCGTCAAAGGCGGCGGGCTCGGTGCCGTTGAGCAGATCGAGGCGCGCGCCTGCAACGGGTGTGCCGTCGGCAAGCGCAATCTGAGTGGAGATACCCTGCTTGGGATGCTCGTTGACGAGCATCAGATAGGTCTCGCCCGCCCGCTCGTAGCGCAGTGCGCGCAGCCAGGGCTGGGGCTCGGCGCAAACCACGGTCTGCATGCCGGTGTTGGCAAGTGTGTCTGCGAGCTCGGTGGTCGCCAGGAGCTTGATGCCGGCGACCGCGGCTGCATCCAGGGAGGCAAAGCCCTCGCGACCTGCAGTGTCACCGTCGTAGCGCTTGTTCGGCAACTCATCCAGCGCGTACACGGCAACACCTGCGGCTGCGGCACGCGCGGCAAAGTCGAGCACGGCTTCGCCGACAAACTCGGCTCCGGGCATCACCAGGCAGCGGTATGCCTGGCCGTTCACGCTAAAGCCGCTACCGTCTGCGGCAATTTCAACGGCATAGCGCCCTGCGTCCTCAAATGCCTCTGCCGGCACGATGTCAAAGTCGACCTGCGCGCGCATAAGCTCGGAGGCGGCATGCTGCATAAAGTTCGCCTCGCCTGCCCACTCGGCGTCCGCATGGTAGAGAAGCGCCACCGGGGTCGTTGCGCGCCCGCCGCTCAGCAGGCTCGCCGTACGGTTCATGTAGCTCATAAGCTGCCCAAAGTGTGCAAACTGGGGGTTTTGGCCATGCGCATAGAAATGCGGCGGGCAGTCCCAGTCGGGGAAGGCGGCCATGCTAAAGGCATGCGGCACAAACCAATTGACGCCGCGCACCAAAAAATGATCGGCGATCCACTTCATCTCGCGTAGGCCTTCGTGCCATCCAAATGCGCCAAAGACCTCGGCCATGCAGCGCCCCTGCTTTTTGGGGTCGAGGTGTGCTGCCGAGGAGCCCAGCTTGGGCAGCACGTAGTTATAGAACTCGAGGTCCCACACGCCGCGTCCGTAGCTGTGAAGGCCGCGGTCCATGCCGGGTACCAGCTGGTTGATCACGATGTCGACGCCCGCCATGTCCTGACCGCCCACGGCGCGGAAGTAGTGCCCGGCGCCCACGCCCAGGCGCGCGTGGCAGTCCTTGTCCTCGATAACGTGGCCGATGTACTGCACGCCGCGCGCGCGGCACCAGTCTCCGAGCTGGTCGCAGAAGCACTCCTTATAGAGGGTGCTCGCGATGTCCATATAGACGTGGCGTACGTGCGCGCCGGCCGGCTCGCGGTCCCACAGGTGCGGGAGCTCGGCCAGGTAGCGCTCGCCCAGTGCCGCGCGCAGGCGACGCTCAAGCTCGGCCGACCAGGGTAGGGGCGCGGTGGCCTTGCCGATGAGCGTGTCCGAGATGCCATCGGGGCCCGTGGTGCCCTTCTCGTTGGCAAATCCGGGCTCATCGGAGAAAAAGCCCAAGATGGTCTTGCCAAACTCATCGCCCAGATGCTCAAAATGCGGCTCGTAGACAGCATCGATGAGCTGCGCCACCGAGGCGCGGTCGACCATATTGATGTAGTCCTCGTTGTAGGAGGTCTTGCCGCTCGTGAACATCACGCATGCCTGCGTGAGGCCCGCAGGTGCATCGAAGACCAGGCGGCTGGGGTTGCCGTCTGCATCGTCGATTACTCGGTAAGCGACGTCGACGGGGCTGCCGTCCTGCATAAATGTCACGCCGTAGAAGCGCTCCGTTTTGTCGAGCATGTTGGCGAGCGCGATGCTCGCGGCGGACGTGGGGCCCACGATGTCGAACGTGCGGTGCGTGAGCACGATCTTGCGGAGCTCGGGCACGGCCTCCTTGACGGCGCCGTTGGCAAAGCCCGTGGGGAAGTGCGCGTCGTCCAAGATCCAGAGCTTAAGGCCCAGCTGCTTGCACTCGTCAATGACAAAGCGCAAGTCGCGCCACCAGCCCTCGCCGCAAAAATCGGGGTGTGGGCGGCTTTCGAGACAGACCTCGTGGATGTCGGCGCCGGCGATCTTTTCCAGATACTCGGCAATGGTCTTATGGCTCTCGCCCTTCATCCACAAAAACGGAAGCACGTGGTTGTCGTATGTGCCCTCGAGCACCTGCTGATAGTACGCGGTCATGGATCCTCCTTGGCTCGATCGATCTGCTGCATAGCACAGATTATGGACGCGTCGGCGCGTTCTGCTAATATCTGAATCACGACGAACTATGACCAAATCAACGATTGGCAAGCCATGGAGATCGACGAGCTCGAGCGTAGGCTCAGCGAACTGAGCACCAGTGAGATCGCTTATAAAGACGGCATGGCATTTGATTGGTCGATTATGACCGAGCATGTCGAAATCGACGGATGCCCAGTGCGCAAGATTGGGCAGCCAGGGTTTGCCTATGCCCAGCCCGGCATGCCGCGTGGCCTGACGATAAGGAAAAACTCGCGCTTTAATGCAGTTCCCGAGCACGTGCATGATTACGTGGAGATGAGCTATGTGTATCGCGGGCGCTGCCCGCAGACGGTGGCGGGGGAGAGGCTCGAGTTGCGCCGCAACGAGGTGCTTTTGCTCGACGCCCTTTGCCCTCATGCCGTGGCGGCGCTCGGCGAGGACGACATCATGCTGAGCATGACCGTTTCACGCTCTTTTTTGCGCCGGAGTCTCGAGTCGAGCCTCTCGCGCGAGAGCGCGGTCTCGCGGTTTCTGTTCAACGCGCTCAACAGCGAGACGGACCATCGGGGCCATGTCCGTTTTTACTGCGGCGAGAGCCGTCGGATTCGGCGCTACATGCAGGAGATGCTCTGCGAGCTGTACGACCCGAGCCCCAACGGTCCCGAGATCGTCTTGCGTCTGTTTCAGCTGTTTTTGGCCGAGCTCATGGATTGCTACGAGCGCGAGCTGGTGCGCGGCGCGGCGGACGGCACGGCGGGGCCCACTGCCCTGGTGACGGGAATGCTTGGCTATATCGATCGCGAATTCGCCGCGTGCTCCCTCGAGGGGATGGCGGCGGAGTTTGGCTTGAGCCCTAATTATGCGACGGCGCTCCTCAAGCGACATGTGGGCAAGACCTTTAGGCAGCTTGTGCAGGAGCGACGCCTGGTGCGTGCGGCCGAGCTTCTGCGCGGTGGCGCCACGGCCGGGGCGGTTGCGCATGCGGTGGGTTATGAAAACATGAGCTTCTTCTACCGTAAGTTTCACGACAAGTATGGCTGCACCCCCGCGGTATACCGCCGGTAAGCGCGGGGCGGATCGTCTTCGCTCCTTCGGTGTCAAAAAGTTTCAGCTGCAGCGCTGTTGCAGCGCGCGTCTGCGAAAAGAAGTGTCGGGTTTGGCACCCCTGCCCCTGTCTGTCGCGTGCGTGGGCGATACTCGGCCTATCGACCCGCAATGCAAAGGAGATGCTCATGGCAAACATCAAGTTCCCCGAGGGTTTCTATTGGGGTGGCGCCACGGCCGCCAATCAGTTTGAGGGCGCTTGGAACGTGGACGGCCGCGGTCCTTCGGTCGACGACCATTTCTTGGGCGGCAGCTACAAGGAGCCGCGTCAGATCACGATCGACATCGACCCCGACCGCTTCTACCCCAATCATGACGGTATCGACTTCTACCATCACTACGAGGAGGACATCGCGCTGTTCGCCGAGATGGGCTTTACCATGTTCCGCATGTCCATCTCTTGGAGCCGCATCTTCCCCAACGGCGACGATGCCGAGCCCAACGAGGCCGGCCTCGCCTTCTACGACCGCGTCTTCGACTGCCTGCGCGCTCACAATATCGAGCCGCTCGTGACCCTGTCGCACTACGAAATGCCTTATCACCTGGTCGAGAAGTACAACGGCTGGGCGAGCCGCGAGCTCATCGGCTTCTTTGAGAAGTACTGTCAGACCGTCTTCGACCGCTATCAGGACAAGGTCAAGTTCTGGCTCACCTTCAACGAGATCAACTGCGGCACCCAGGACATGGGCAACCTCTTTGGGACCAGCATGATCCAGGGCTTTGAGGGCCCGGCTTCGGCGGTCCACACCACGCCGCAGGCCCGTATGCAGGCCCTGCATCACCAGTTTGTCGCCAGCGGCCGCGTCGTGCGCTATGCCCACGAGCACTATCCGCAGTTTAAGATGGGCAACATGGACTGCTTCATCCTCTCCTATGCCGCCACGTGCGATCCGGCCGACGTGTTCGCCACGCAGCAGGAGATGAATACCATGAACTGGTACTGCTCCGACGTGCAGGTGCGCGGCAAGTACCCGTTCTATGCCAAGCGCTTCTGGGCCGAAAACGATGTCGAGCTCGTGATGGAGGACGGCGACCTGCAGGATATCGCCGACGGCAAGGTCGATTTCTACACCTTTAGCTACTACATGTCCGGCACCGTGGGCACCCACAAGGATCACGAGATGACCGAGGGCAACATGACCTTTGGCGGCAAGAATCCCTATCTGGAGTCCACCGACTGGGGCTGGCAGATCGATCCGCTGGGTCTGCGCATCGCCCTCAACGAGATTTACGCCCGCTACGAGATTCCGCTGATGGTGGTCGAGAATGGCATGGGCGCCTACGATGAGGTCGAGGAGGACAGCTCCATCCACGACCCGTATCGTATCGCCTACTTGCAGAGCCACGTCAAGGCCATGGGCGAGGCCATTGCCGACGGCGTCGACCTGATCGCCTACACCTGGTGGGGCCCCATCGACCTGGTTTCCGCCGGCACCGGCGAGATGCGCAAGCGCTACGGCTTTATCCACGTCGATAAGTACGATGACGGCACCGGTACCTACGAGCGCCGCCGCAAGGACAGCTTCTACGCCTACCAGAAGATCATCAAGTCCAACGGTGCCGAGGGCCTGGATTAATCGACAATATGAGTGCCACCGGGGAAAAGCGTTGGGATGGGCTCGCGATTCGAGTCCCCACCTTAGCATTTGAACCATTTGGCACTATAATCACCATAGGCATGCGCACAACGTTGCGCTTAATCAAGAGGAGAAAACGTATGGGTCTGTTTGACATGTTCAAGAAGAAGGCTGAGCCCGCGACTGCCGCTGCTCCGGCCTCCATCTCTGCTTCTGCCGGCGCCGACGTGCTGTGCTCGCCCGTCAAGGGCAAGGTCATCAAGATGGCCGACGTGCCCGATCCCGTCTTTGGTGGCGAGGTTCTGGGCAAGGGCTGCGCCGTGTGGCCCGAGGACGATCTGGTCTACGCTCCCTGCGACGGCAAGGTGACCGTCACCATGGGTCACGCCGTGGGCCTGCAGTCCGATAGCGGCATCGAGGTTCTGGTGCACGTTGGCGTCGATACCGTCAACATGAACGGCGACGGCTTCGAGGGCTTCGTCAAGGCCGACGATGTCGTTAAGGCTGGCCAGCCCATGCTCAAGATCGACCGCGCCAAGATCGCCGCTGCCGGCTACAAGGACTGCGTCGTCGTGGCTGTGTCCAACACCGCCGAGTTCGCCGACGTCGAGCTCGCCGTCGAGGCTGACTCCGCTGTCTCCGCTGGCGATGCCATCGTCAAGGTCGTCCGCAAGTAGTCTGCGGCAACATAAGGGTGTTTTGGGGTGGTCGGGTTATCCGGCCACCTTTTTATTGCACCGCGGGGAAGCGTTTTATTGCACGTTGGGCGGGCTTGCAAACCGTTCGGACGCTAAAACGAACCGACCGCGCCTTCGCGTTGCCGAGGGCGTTCATAAGTGGATAGTATGGGCTTACTTATTACAACGTGCGCCGCGTCCGGGAAGCGCGGTGCCGCTCATTAGGAGGAACAACATGAAAAAGAAGCTGCTGCTTGCGCCCCTCATGGCCGTCTTGGTTGCATGCGTGGTCGTGCTTTCCGGCTGTGGAGGTCCTTCGGTTGAGGAGCTCATCACCGAGGATCTTACGACGCAGTTTGACGAGGTCAAAAACGGTGGCGACGACTTCCTCTCTGGTCTGGAGGAGGCTTCGGGCGACGAGTTCGAGCAGCTGGGTATCGATCCCAAGGAGTATGCCAAGACCTATCTCGAGGGCTTTGACTACAAGATCGGCGACGTGACGGTCGACGAGGACAAGGGTGTCGCGACCGCCGAGGTTTCTATCACATGCAAGTCTATGAACAAGATCGTCGAGGACTTCTCCACCCAGTATCAGGAGAAGGTCGCTGCGCTTGACACGGTTCCTTCCGATGACGAGCTGTACAAGATGGCCGGTCAGGTTATGGTCGATGTGACCAAGGCCACCGAGCCCAGGAAGACCACGGTTATCTTCAAGTACACCTGCAACGACGACGGCGAGTGGTCTGCCGACGACTCCGTCAACTCCGAGATGATGGATGCAATGCTGAGCTAGTTTGTTGCGGCGTTTTACCAAACGCCGCAACTGCTCGACGCTGCGCGGGCACCAGAGCGACAACTTGTCATTCAAAGAGGACGGCATGACCAGAAGGTCTATGCCGTCCTCTTTTCATGCCAATTTGTTCGCTCTGGTGCCCGCTCGCTGTCCGTCCTCTACCTGCGGCGTTGCCATGGCAGTCGTTGGGGACGTCCCCAACGGCTACTTTCCGCGCAACGGTATTGCGGCGGCTGGGTTGGGCAGCGCTGGCGTTACTCGCCCAGGATTAGTGCCGTGAGCTCGTCTTGGGTGTCCACCACGTAGTCGGCGCCGGCGGACTCCAGCTCTGCGCGGCCGCGGAAGCCCCAGCTGACACCGGCGCTCTTGAGGCCGGCGTTGTGACCGGTCAGAACATCGACATTGGAATCGCCCACATAGAGCGTGGTTGCCGGGTCGGCGCCTAGCTCTTCCATCACATGCAGCGTAACAGGCGCCTCGGGCTTGGGAGGAAACGCATCGACGCGGCCCTGCACCAGCGCAAAGCGCTCGGAACCAAAGTATTTTTCGATAAGCGGAGCGGCCGAAACATGGTCCTTGTTGGTGAGCACGGCAAGCTGCACGCCCGCGGTGCGCAGGCGGTCGAGCATCTCGATCGTACCGGCGTACGGTGCGGTGTGGTCCTCCTTGTGCTCGCCGTAGTAAGCCCTAAACTCGGCAAGCGTCTGCTCAAACATACGGCCGTCGCCCGCATACTCGGCAGGCATAAAGCGCTCGACCAGCTTGAGCATGCCGTTTCCCACCTTGTAGCGGTACTCGTCTACGGCAAACGTGGGCCAGCCGTGCGTCTCGCAGGTATGGTTGCCGGCGGCCGCCAGGTCCTCGAGCGTGTTGAGGATGGTGCCATCCAGATCAAAGATCACATGGGAAAAAGCTGCTGCCATGGGTGCTCCTGCCGCTTGAGTTGTAAAACGCACCCCATGATACTTGGCATGCGTGCCGGGCATGTTTGGAATCTGAATATCTTTAATAGCCCTGAGCCTTTGTCGTTAGCAAATCCTCGGCAGCTGCTCTCCTACGAGCATGTCGAGGATGCGGGTCGAGCCTTTATCCGATATCGTGCGTAAACGCAGCCAGAAACTCTTCGAAGGTGTCGGTCTGCATGAGCCTCATCGTGGTCTCTACCGAGGAGAACACTTCGATAATCAGGTCGAGCACATCTCTAAAGAGCCCCATATCTTCCTGTGCGATGCCTATGAGCAGCACAAACCGCACGTCGTGGCGTCCCCAGGGAATCGGGGTGTCATTGTGGGCCACAGCGATAAACGAGCGCTTGGGATATACCGAGATCGCGTGGGGTATGGCGAGGCTGTCAGTAAACGCTGTCGATGAGACGTTCTCGCGCAGATGCACGTTGGCGATAAATTCGGGCGTTACGAGCTCCTGAGCAGCCAAAAGCTCTCCCATTCGGTCGATGCAGCTTGTGGCGTCAACCGCGTCTATGTTGCGTATAAATAGCTCCGGCCGCAGCAGGTGCCCCAAAAGGCCCTGAGCGTAGAGGCGCCGTCGCCGCTCTTGGATGGCACAAAGCCGGTCGCGGATCTTTCGCACGTTCTGTTTAGTGAGGATGGGCCCGATCAAGATCTTGGTGCTACCGCCACAAACCGGCACGTCGACCGTAGTGACCACCACATCGCTCTCGGGAGGATCGGCCAGGTAGCTATCACAGCTTCTCACGGCAACAACGCTGATGTCGTCTCCAAACTCGGCCTTAAGGTCGTCGACAAGCCTGCGCGCAAAGTCGTGATACTCCTCGATGATGACCGTGCAGGTGATGGCGCCGTCGGGTGCGGAGAACTTCTCAAAATAGGCGCCGATGTGAAAGGCGATAAACGCGATTTCGTTCTCGCCTACCTCGATATCCATGGCCGTCGAGAAGCGATGGGCGATATAGACCGCCATATCGTAGACCGGTGCGTACTCGCTTTTGATCTGCGCAGCGAGCGGGTTGGGGTAGCTTACGTGGTAGACGGCTCGTTGGTAGGCGTTAAACATATGCAGGACGAGCTGCAGGCGCATGGGCTCGTCGATAAAGCGCGGTAGGTTGTAGCGCTTGCCGCACTCGTCGAGAATCCCCAGAACCATGTCTACAAAATCGCGGTCAATGATGCTTGAGAGCTTCTCGCGGTTGAGCTCGTCAAAATCGCAACGTTCGACGGAAAGCGCCAAAAGCAGCAGGATTTGCTGAAAATCGGCGCGTGGGATGGCGCAACCAAACTCCTTCTCAAAGTAGGCGGCGATGCGCTGGGCGCAGCGTACGATCTGCTCGCGCTGCCCGAGTTGTGCCACTAGGCCGTCTGCATCGATGGGGCCGTCCACCTCGCTGAGCTCGTTGTTCGAGGTGAGCCTGATGATGATCACTAACAGGTGCACGAGCAGGTTGGAGAGCGCGTAGTCGTTGATAAATAAATCCGAGCGCTGGCAGATCGCGACCAAGCTCGAGAGGGTTGCCTGCACGTCAAAGTCGGGAAACATGTTTTCGAGCGTTTTGGTTGAGGTGAAATAGCCATAGGAGTTGTGGGTTGCTATGTGGCCGAGAAGCTTGCGCTTGTCGGCCTCTCGCCCCGTGAGTGTCATGCGGTAGTCGTGTGTCTCGACATTGAGGCCGAACTGCCGCACGAGTGCGCGCACCTGCGGCATCACGGAGCTCTGAAACGTGCTCTCGCTGATAAAGAGCTCATCGGCGATATCAAAGACGGAGAGTCCATCGCATGCGTTGACAAGGCGGGAGATAGTAAAGTCGCGCCTGGAGTCCGCGTTCGCGGGGAGGGTATTGACACCTTCGCAAGGACTAGCGGAAGCGCTGGCGGCAGCCGGCGCCGCCGTGGCAAGGCGATAGCCCTCTTTAGACGATTCGATATGTCGCGTACCGGTCTCGTTGACCTCTGCAACATAGTTGCGGATGCTTCGCTCACTCGCGCCCAAAAGGCCGGCAAGCATCGAGGAAGACACCCATGAGCTGCTGTTTTCGAGCACGTCGATCATGCGGTTGATGCGGTTCTGCTTGGCGCTCGCCATGGCTTTCCTCCAAGAGATGAACGGCAGACAGGGTGTACCGCCCCATGGTATCTCAGGTTAAGAAAGGGTGTCTTTTCCAATTTGCCGCCCAAGCGGAAAATCGCCCGGCTTGCCGTGCGGGCGGAAAATCTGCTGCCTTGCCGCTATGCGGCAAAAAGTCGGTTGGCGGCAAGAGCCCTCCGCCGCGTATAGTGCAGTCACGGTCAAGGGCGGCCGGGTCGACACGGGCGCCCAAGAACACAGCGGGGATCGCAGCGGCATCGGAGCTGCCTCGAGCCCGCTTATTGGGAAAGGAGTACCCCATGGCAGATGAGAACGGCACCGTTCGCATTCTCCTCGCTTGCGGCATCGGTGCCTCGACCGGCTTTATGGCGGCAGGCATGCGCAAGGTCGCAAAGTCCAAGGGTCTTGACTGCACCATCAAGGCAGTCAGTAAGTCTGAGATTATGGACTACGCCGACAAGATCGACGTCCTCCTGCTCGGTCCGCACTTCGCCTCCGAGGTGCCCGAGATCCAGTCTCAAGTGGCATCTCACGGCGTGAAGGTCATGGCCATCGACCCCGACTATTACGCGGCGCTCGACGGCGAGAGCATCCTCGAGGATGCCTACGACCTGCTTGACGAAGACTAGGAGGGGACAACATGCTGCAAAAGTTCATGGAAGCGATCCAGGCGTGGATCACCGAGCATGTCGTCCCCGTGATGAACAAGCTTACCTCAACCTACTGGTTTGGCGTTATCTCCGACGCAGTTCTCTACATCGTCCCCTTCTCCATGGTCTCGGCCATCCCGAGCCTGTGGAACATTATCCGTCGCTTTGTCCCGGCCCTGCCCGACCTGTCGCCGCTCACTACGTTCTCGTTTGGCCTCGTGGGCATGTTCATGGCGTTTATCATCCCGCATAACGTTGCGGTCAAGGAAGATCGCAAAGACCGCAGCATGATTGCCGGTTTTACCGGTATAGGCGCTTTTATGCTGTGCATGAACCCCACCATCACCGATCAGGGCTATGTCTTCCAGATGGCCAAGTTTGGCGCGGGTGGCATGTTCACCGCGATGGTCGTGGGATTTGTCGTTGGCTTTATCTACAAGCGCATGGCGCGCATGACGTTCTTTTCCGAGGACAGCCTCGTGCCCGACTTCGTCAAGAACTGGTTCGATAACATCATTGCGGTGCTGCTGTCGCTTTTTGTGGCTTGGCTCTTTACCAACATGCTCCAGGTCGACGTTTTTAGCGCGGTCGCGATCATCCTTTCGCCCGTTACCGGCTTTGCCCAGACGCTGCCCGGCACCATCGCCATCCCGCTTGTCATGGACACCTTCTACTTCTTTGGCATCTCCGGCTGGGTGTTCTCGCCGATCCAGCAGTCCATCCAAAAGTCTGCTCTTGCCGAGAACATGGCCGCCTATGCCGCAGGCCTCGCTCCCACTAACATTAACGCGTACGGCATTACTCGCTACATCATGATCGGCGGCGAGGGCGCAACGCTTCCGTTGGCCTTCTACATGCTCTTTGCCAAGTCCAAGAAGAACAAGACGCTCGGCCGTGCAACGATTATCCCGTCGCTGTTCAACATTAACGAGCCGCTGGTCTTCTCCACGATCGTCGCCAACCCCTTTATGTTCATCCCCATGGTGCTGCAGTCTATCCTGCTGTCTGCCAACGCCTACCTCTGGATGAGCATGGGCTG
This sequence comes from uncultured Collinsella sp., assembly GCA_959605475.1. Lineage (GTDB taxonomy): Bacteria > Actinomycetota > Coriobacteriia > Coriobacteriales > Coriobacteriaceae > Collinsella. The sequence goes on from CAUHFS010000008.1 coordinate 29,389, forward strand.
GGCGAGCCTGCACGTCGAGAATTTCGATATGAACTTCCTGCCCAATGCGGTCTCGGCGTTCTTTATGTCGGGCGGAGACGTGCGCAATATCGCACTTGTCTGCGTCAACCTGCTGATCGCCGCGATTCTGTGGTTCCCGTTCTTTAAGGCTGCCGATAACTACCAGTGCAAGATCGAGGAAGAGCAGGCTGCCGAGAAGGCTGCAAAGAAAGCGGCCAAGAAGGCTGCCAAGGAAGCCGCCAAGGCCGCTGCCGCAGCTGCTGTCGAGTAAACCTCTACGGGCGACTCAGAGTTCGTCGCCTAGTTGCTACCAGATGTTTCAGTACCGGCCGTGGAGGCGGCCGGTACCCAAGAATAGGAGGCCATGATGGCTGATGAGACAATCAACGTTCCTGCGGTCGCGATGAACGTCATCATCAACGCTGGCGACGGCCGCGCCTGCATCGACAAGGCGATGGATGCCCTGGCGGAGTTCGATTTCGATGCGGCAGACGCGCATCTTGCCGAGGCTGATGCCAAGATCCTTGAGGCGCACAAAGCGCAGACCGAGATGATCCAGCGCCAGGCGGGCGGCGAGGAGGTCGAGTACTCCCTGCTGTTCGTGCACGCCCAGGATACGCTTATGACCATCAGCGCCGAGCTGCACATGGCCAAGAAGATGATGCCCGTAGTGCGCGCGCTGACCGCCCGCTAACGCGTCTCCCGATTGCGGGTCGCGCCCTGCGGCTCGCATCCCCAACCCAACCAAGAGAGATGAGGACATACCATGATCGACCTTTCTACCTATGACTTTGGTGAGACTTTTCCCGAGGGTTTTCTATGGGGCGGCGCTACCGCTGCCAACCAGATCGAGGGCGCATGGGACGAGGGCGGTCGCGGCCCTGCGGTCTCCGACTATGTGATTCTGCTCGACCGCGAGACCTGCGCCCGCGAGGGCATCGTCGAGGGCGGCCCGCTCAACTCCGTTACGCGACAGTCACTCGCAGCTCGCAAGGCAGACGAGATGGCCTATGATTTTCCCAAACGACGCGGCATCGACTTCTACCACACCTACAAGGAGGACATTGCGCTTTTGGGCGAGATGGGCTTCGGCGTCTTTCGCATGAGCATTTCCTGGAGCCGTATCTTCCCCAACGGCGACGACGCCCTGCCCAACGAGGAGGGTCTGGCCTTCTACGATAAAGTCTTTGACGAGTGCCATAAGCACGGGATCGAGCCCATGGTCACCCTCAACCACTTTGATATGCCGCTTCACCTGGCCGAGGAGTACAACGGCTTTGCGAGCCGTCACGTGGTCGACGCCTTTGAGCACTATGCTGAGACGCTTTTCCGCCGCTACAAGGGCAAGGTCAAGTATTGGATGACCTTCAACGAAATCAACCACGTCTACGCCAACCCCTGCACCTGCTGCGGCGTGATTTGGGACGAGAAAGAAGACGGCTCCAACCCCTATGCCGGCCGTTGGCCCGAGAAGTTCCAGGTCGCTCACAACCAGCTCGTGGCTTCCGCCAAGGCGGTTATCAAACTGCGCGAGATTGACCCCGAGGCTCACATCGGCAACATGCTCTGCCGTCTTGAGAACTACGCTGAGACCTCCAAGCCCGAGGATCAGCTCCAGGTGCTTTTTGAGGACCACTTCAACTGGTTCTTCACCGATATCCAGGCCAAGGGCGAGTACCCCTACTACGTGAAGCGTTTCTTACGCGACTACGGCGTCGATATCAAGATGGAGGACGGCGACCTCGAAACCCTCAAGGCCGGCGTGGTTGACTACATCTCCATCAGCTACTACATGACCTACATCATGCGCTACAAGGGCAAAATTTCCCCCGAGCCGAGCGGCAAGCTGGTTACCGAGATCAAGAACCAATACCTCGAGATGACCGAGTGGGGCTGGCCGATCGATCCCGTGGGATTCCGCATCACGCTCAACCACATCTACGATCGCTACCACCTACCGATCTTCATCGCCGAGAATGGTAACGGCATGACCGAGAACCGCGATGAGAACGGCTTCTGCGACGACGACGCGCACATCGAGTATATGAAGGAGCACGTCGAGCAGATGCACCAGGCGATTCTCGACGGTGTCGACGTCTTTGGTTACGCCTGGTGGGGCCCTATCGACCTGATCAGCTCCGGCACCTCCGAGATGACCAAGCGCTACGGCCAGATCTCGGTCGACCAGGACGACCACGGCAACGGCACCGGCAAACGCGGTAAGAAGAAGAGCTTCTTCTACTATAAGAAACTTATCGCTAGCAATGGTGCCGATACCGCAACCGACAACATCGTGGTGGAGTAAGGAGCAGAGATGGTTTCCAAGACGACGGTCGTCAAGAATCCGAGCGGTATCCACGCGCGTCCTGCGTCGCTGTTTGTGCAGGAGGCAAGCAAGTACGAGAGCTCGATCACCGTTGGCAAGGTGGGCGGAGACGCCAAGGACGCCAAGTCTATCTTGATGGTCATGAGCCTGGGGATGATCTGCGGTTGCGAGATTGTGATTGCGGCCGACGGCGCCGACGAGGCGGCCGCCGTCGATGCCCTCGTGGCGCTTGTCGAGAGTGGCTGCGGGGAGTAGGCGGGCAAAAGCCGCGCCGATGCGCTTTGGGCCACCCAAGGTGGGCTGGCTCCAGAAAGATTGGCCCGCCGGTGCGCGCCGGCGGGCCCTTTGCTTAGGGAGGTTAACGATGACGGCAAGAAACGTTGGCGCTAGGGGCGCGGGGCGCGTTGGGGCGCGTTCGGCGCTTACGACCCTGGGGGTCATGTCACTGATTTATGCGGTGGGCGTTCTACTTATGGATGCGACTGTGGGCGAGCTTACGGGCTCTGCGGCGTCCTCTGCATCGATCGCGTCGATGCTCGTTACCTTGCTGCTCATCGTGGCGTTGATCTTCCTTGAGGTGCGAGCGTATCGGGCGGTGGTGGCCTCGGTGCCCTTTGAGCCTGATATGGGTGACAAGGTGCTGCTAGGTCTTTCGCTCTGGTTTGGCGGCGGCATGCCACTCGGCGTCGCCAATCTGGTTCGCGCCGCGGCGTTAGGAGGTGCCGGCGACGTGCGCCAGATTCTCATGCAGCTGGGCGTGAGCGTCGCGCTCATGCTGCTGACGTATCCAAAGTTCAGAGCGTAGACAACAGCAAAGCTTGAAAATGCAAAGCCCCGCGACCGATTTCAGCCCGGTCGCGGGGCTATTTGATATTTGGGGGAAATGCATTCGTCGATTTACATGCTCTCTGCCGCACGTGTGCCCCGCTCATTTCCAGGGTGAACATTTGGCTCGCTCAATCTTGGGGTGGCAGCGGATCGGGCAGGGCGGGACGACGGCCTGGTGGCGGAGCGAAGCCGCGCCGGCCGGCGCTCGCCCGCTAGCAAATCCTCGGTAGCTGCTCTCCTACGAGCATGTCGAGGATACGGGTCGAGCCCCAGCCGGTGCGTACGCGCACGGCGGGACGGGCGCCCTCGGCAAGCGGCAGCACGCGGCCGATAATGGCAGCGTTCTCTCCGTAGCGGGCGGCGCGCATGGCCGCCAGCGCGGCATCGGCCTGCTCAGCCGGCACCACGGCGACCATCTTGCCCTCGTTTGCCACCTGCAGCACATCGTAGCCGAGCATCTCGCAGGCTGCCTGCACGTCGGGGCGCACGGGCACGGCATCCTCGTCGACCTCCATGGCAACGCCGCTGGCCTGCGCAAACTCGTTGAGTGTGGACGCCAGGCCACCGCGCGTGGGGTCGCGGAAGCAGCGCGTGTCGGGCGCTGCGGCCAGTACGTCGGCGATCAGGTGGTTGAGCGGCGCGGCATCGCTTTCGATGGTGCTCGAAAACGCCAGACCCTCGCGTTGGCTCATGATGGCGATGCCGTGGTCGCCTAGCGTACCCGATACCAGGATGGCGTCGCCGGGCCGACAGTTCGCGCCGCTGAGCGCCACGCCCTCGGGCACCTCGCCCACGCCGGCGGTATTGATGTAGACACCGTCGGCCCCGCCGCGCTCGACCACCTTGGTGTCGCCCGTGATGATCGCCACGTCCGCCTCGCGCGCCGTCTCCGCCATGGTCTGCACGATCTGACGCAGCTTGTCCATGGGGTAGCCCTCTTCGAGGATAAAACCGCACGATAGGTAGCGCACGTTGGCACCCGAGGTCGCGACGTCGTTAACGGTTCCGCACACGGCGAGTCGGCCGATATTGCCGCCGGGGAAGAACTGCGGCGAGACTACAAAGCTGTCGGTCGACATGGCGATGCACCCGCTCGCGGGCAGCGCAGCGACGCCGGCATCGTTGCCCTCGAGCAGTTCGGGCGACCCAAAGGCATCCAAAAAGACCTCATCGATGATGCGTTTCATCATCTGGCCGCCAGAGCCGTGGCCCAACAGGACAGTGCTATCGGTGGCAGTACGGGACATATCGAAAACTCCAATCGAGGACGGAATTATATGGGTGAGGTGCAGCGTCGACCGGCCCGCCGTTCGTTAGAGCGGCGGAACCCATTAGCCTCGGTAGCGGAAATATGCTGCACAGCTGCCCTCGGAACTCACCATGCAGGGGCCGATGGGATGCTCGGGTGTACAAGCGCAGCCGAACAGAGGGCAGTCGCTCGGCGTAATGGCCCCGCGCAGCACGTCGCCGCAGCGGCAGCCGCGTGGCTCGACCGTCGGTTCAATGGGTACGTCAAAGCGGGCGCCGGCATCAAAGCGCGCGAATTCGGGTCGGATGGAAAGACCCGAATTCACAATCGGTCCCAGCCCGCGCCACGTGGTGTCGCACGGCTCAAACACCTGCTCGACCAGCTGGCGCGCCACGGGGTTGCCGTCTGCGTTGACGCCACGGCGGTAGGCGTTGTCGATTGCGGGCTGCCCCTCAACAACCATCTGGACCAGCATGCAGATGCCTTGCAGAATATCGACCGGCTCAAATCCGGTGACTACGCCTGGGGTCTCGAACTCATCGACCAAAAAGTCAAAGGGGGCTAAGCCCGTGATGGTGGCGACGTGTCCCGGAAGGATAAAGCCGTCGATAGTGGTCTCGGGATCGTTGGCGATGGCGCGCAGCGCCGGCGGCGTGGTCTTGTGGGCGCAATAGACCGAGAAGTTCTGGAGTCCGCGTGCATCGGCCTCCAAAATGGCGGCGGCGATGGTGGGCGTCGTGGTCTCAAAGCCGACGCCCATAAAGATGACCGGGCGATCGGGGTTGTGTTCGGCGATATCGAGTGCATCGAGCGGGGAGTACACAATGCGAATATCGCGCCCCGCCGCCTTTTGCGCGGCGAGCGAGGTAGACGACCCGGGCACGCGCATCATGTCGCCAAAGGTGGTGATGATGGCGCCGTCCATCTTGGCGAGCGCGATTGCATCGTCGATATCGCGGTTGGCGGTAACGCAGACGGGGCAACCCGGACCGCTCAGCAGTTTGAGCCCGGCAGGCATAATGGAGCGAAAACCATAGCGCCCGATGCTCACGGTATGCGTGCCGCAGACTTCCATAAGGTTGATGCTGCGATTACCGACAAGCTCATGAATACGATCGATGAGCTCGCGAGCCAGCCTGGGGTCGCGAAATGCCGAAAAGTCGATACCGGAGCGAACCGGCTGCGCAGCCGCCACTAGTACGCCTCGGCCGGGTTGCTGGCCAGTTGGTCTTCTTCGACCAGTTCGGTCATAGTGTTGACCAGGTCGAGCGTATCCTGCGCCTCCTGCTCGTTGACAATCTGGATGCCAAAGCCGGCGTGTACGAGAATGTAGTCGCCAACCTGCGCCGTCGGCACGAGTCGCAGCGACACGGGGCGCTCGATGCCCATCATGTCGACGGTGGCCTTGAGGTCGTCGTCGCGTTTGACTACTTTACCGGGAACGGCAAGGCACATATTGCTCCCCTTTTATACGCTTTGCGCTGGACGGGCGCTCAATAATCCGTCAGTTGATGGTAGCGCTCGCGGGGTTCGCGGGCAAACGCGTTACGCCTGTGAGACGACTGGGCGCGGCGGCGTGCGAGGGCGAGCTACTGCGATGCAATCTGCGCAAGACGAGCGCGCGCGACCGCTGCCTGACCGTAGGCGATGCAGCCGTCGTTGACGGGTACGGAGTGGGGAACCAAGACAGTGAGACCCATGCTTTTGAGCTCGCGGGTGAGGAGCTGGAGCAAAAGCCGGTTCATGAACACACCGCCCGAGAGCGCGACGGTATCGAGGCCTTCGCGCGCACAGATTTCGCGTGCGATTCGTGCCGAAGAACGCGCGATGGCGATATGGAAGTCGAGCGCGAGCCGGTCGGCGGATTCTCCGATCTCGATTCTGCTCAAAAGTGCCTCAAAAAGTGGCTTGGGGTCCAGAACGAAAGGGCTATCCGAGGCAGCCTGGACAGTTAGTTCAGATACGTATCTTTTAGAGTGGCTCTGGGTGGCAAAAGTCGTCTGTAGGGACTCCAAATGGGTCGATTTGGGGCCTGTGCCGGGCACACTTGCTGTAAATAGGGTGTCCGGAGAGCCTATTTTGGCCAAATCTGAGGCAAAAATGCCAGATAGGGGGTTAGTAGTTAATACGTATCTGAACAAACTGTCCAGCGATGTTGAAACGGATGCGGATACGCCCACCTGATTGCCAACGAAGCGGCTGATTTCGCCGTCAAGCGCGCGCCAGGCGGCGGCTTCGAGTTCTATGGCGGGTTCGCCCTCGTAGGTTGCCTTGCCGCAGATGCCCAGAATCGCTGCCGCGGCATCAAAGAGACGCCCCATGCTGCTGGTACGCGGGCTGTTGATGCCGCGCTCGATCATGGTGGCTGTCACGCGGCGCGTTTGCTCGTCGAGGCTGTCCAAAAGCCGAGCGGCACCTGGGTGCTCGAGCAGGCCGAGCTCGCTCAGCAGGGCAAAGGCGTTGCGGCGGGCATCGCGTACGGACGCTACGCCACCGGGTAGGGCCCAAGTGCGCAGATGCGCTGCGCGCTCAAAGTCAGCAAGGCCAGCGACAAGAAACTCGCCGCCCCAAATGGTCCCATCGGTGCCGGCGCCGGTGCCGTCAAAGGCGATGCCAAGGACACGCGCGTCGGTTGTAAGCTGGCCCGCGGCGATGGCCTCGGCCATTACGCTCGCGATATGCGCATGATGGTGCTGCACCTCGACGAGCGGCAGATTGCATTTTCGCGCCTGCTCGCGCGCCCACTGGCCCGATAGATAGCTGGGGTGTACATCGCAGGCCAAGGCGGCGGGCGCCAAGTCAAAAAGATCTTCCAAGCGCGTGCGCGCGGCGTTCCAGGCATCGAAGGTCCCGCCGTTTTCAACATCGCCGATATGCTGCGACACAAAACAGGTCGCCTCGCCGTTCGTCCCTTCACGCGTGAGCGCGATCGTGGCCTTTTGTTGTGGCCCGCAGGCGAGCACGCAGGACGGAGCGCCGTCGAGCGCCGGCAACGGCAGCGGCTGCGGAGCGTATCCGCGGGCGCGGCGCACGGGCATAACGGCGCCGTCGACCACGCGTACCACAGAGTCGTCGTAGCGCGACAGAATTGCGCGGTCGTTACCGAGCAGCGCATCGGCGATGCCGACGGCAACGAGGTGTTCCCAGGCAAGGTTGTCGTCGGTCTCGATGGGTTCTTCGCTCAGGTTGCCGCTGGTCATGACGAGCGCGTGCATACCGCGGGCTTCTGCCGCGGCAAGCAACAGATGCTGAAGCGGGGTGTAGGGGAGCATAACGCCGAGCTCGGGCAGGTCGTGCGCGATGGACAGCGCGAGTACGAGGGCGTCGGGAGAATCGTCGTCGCTCCCGCAAACGGCACGTCGGCGCAGCAGCACGATGGGGCGGATACTGCCGGCGAGCAGATCGCGTTCAGCATCGTCGATATGACACAGGCGCTCGGTATCAGCAAGGTCGCGCACCATGACGGCAAGCGGCTTGTTGCTGCGGCGTTTGCGATGGCGTAACTCGGCCACCGCCTGCTCGTTGGCAGCGTCACAGGCTAGATGGAATCCGCCCAGGCCCTTGATGGCGACGATACCGCCGTTGGCCAGCAACTCAACACAGCGGTCGATAATGGCGTCGCTGGCCTCGCGTGTGGTGCCGACGGCCGGTGTCGCGGACGAATTCCCGCACGCATCGCCGTTCACAGCCTCGCGCCACGTAATATGCGGCCCGCAATCAAAGCAGGCATCGGGCTGCGCATGAAAGCGCCGGTCAAGCGGGTCGCCATACTCTGCGGCGCACTCGGGGCACATAGGAAAGCAATCCATCGACGTGGCCGCTCGGTCATAAGGCAGCGATCGGATGATGGTAAAGCGCGGCCCGCAGTTGGTGCAGTTGATAAAGGGGTAGTGATAGCGTCGGTCGGTGGGGTCGAACAGTTCGCGCAGGCAGTCGTCACAGGTGGCGATATCGGGGGAGATGAGCGTCGTGTGCACGGTCTGATCCTGCGACGCTACAATACGAAAGGCCTGCTCATCGTCGGTATCCCAAGCGTCGGGCTCCAGGTCCTCAACAGCGACATGCTCAACGCGGGCCGCGGCAGGCGCGTGCTCCGACAGCGCGGTGACAAATTCGTCGAGTGCCTCGACTGAAGCATGCGCCTCGATGTGCACGCCATCGCCCGCGTTGAGCACCCAGCCGCAAATGCCATGCGCCATAGCCTCGCGATACACAAATGGCCGCATGCCAACGCCCTGCACAATGCCCGTTACATGGATATGCACATGTCGCATGCGACCTTCCTTCGTTGAAACCTGTCCCTTTTTGGCAGGTGCGCTGTGGGAAATCCCGCTACAGCCCCAGGCTTTGCTTGGTGGCGGCGCAGGTGAGCTCGCCGTGCTTAACGCCGCGCAGCCCCAGCAACCGGTCCGCTAGCTCATAGACGCGTTTGCCGCGACCCTTGAGCGCCAGAATCTCCAGGCAGTTGTGGTGGTCCAGATGCACGTGCATGGTCGAGACGATCTCGTCGGTGTAGTCGTGCTGCACCTCGTCCAGACGGCGCGTCAGATCGCCGGTATGGTGGTCATAGATCATGGTGAGCGAACCGATGACCTGCTCGTCGGGCGTGCGCATCTGTTCCTTGGCGATCGAGGCGCGAATCAGATCGCGTACGGCCTCGGATCGGTTAGCCACGTCACCACGGCGCGCGATCTGCTCGTCAAAGCGGCGCAGCAGGTCGTCGGGCGCGGTGACCGAAAAGCGGACCAGCTCGGAGCTGGAGCCGCTGCAGCGGCAGCTCGCATCGTCGTCCACACCGTGATCGTGCGCGTGCTCGTGTTCGGCCACCTTACACCAGCTTCACGGAGCCGACGGAGTTGTGGTCGGCCTCGATGGCTTCCTCGTAGCCCTCGAGCGCGTCATGCGCCTCGTGCAACGCGGCCATGGCGGCCTCGAGCTTGGCGCCGATGCGCTCCATGTCAAAATTCTCGGTCGCATGCAGCAACTGATGGCTCCATTCGTGAGCGAGCTCGATGGTGTCGTCGACCTGTTTGACGCTCATGGCAAGCTGGCTCATGTTCATTCCAACATCATGCATGGGAAATCTCCTTTTGTATGGGGCAGTTCAGTGGTTCAGATTTTACTACGCCCGCTTTGCGCGCAGCTGCATAAGAAAACGGGTGCGAGCCTGTGCGACCCGCACCCGTTCACTGGGGGCTGTTTGTAACTACCATACTATCCGTGGTCGCATGCCTTGCGTTTGGCACTCCGGTGAGCGGTGCGAAACCGCTCATGGACGGCAGACAAGTAACAAGCGTATTACAGATGTTTCTCCAGCAGTGCCTGAAGTCTTGCCTTGGGTAAGGCGCCAACCGAGCGGTCGACCTCCTCGCCGTTCTTAAAGACGATCAGCGTGGGGATGCTCATGACGCCAAACTTCATGGCCAGGTCCTGGTTGTCGTCGACGTTGCACTTGGCCACAGCCAACTTGCCGGCCAGCTCGTCGGCAACCTCGTCTACGATGGGCGAGAGCGAGCGGCAGGGGCCGCACCACGGGGCCCAAAAATCAACCAGTACGGGCAGGCTATCGTTGACGACAGCGCCGAAGTTCTCGGGGGTAATCTGCTTAATGTCAGCCATGGTGACCTCCATAATACGACGCGGCTCGGCCGCGTAAAACTCAGTACGACCGTGCTTATACCCAGCGGCCCGCAAAGCAACCACTCGCGGGCGGCTCTTTTATATAATGGTGGGCACGCAAACGATTGGAGAGCGCATGCCCACGTCACAAAGCCAGAAAAAAGAAGCCATCGCTCAGGCGACCGAGCAGGAGCTCGCGTCGCTTGCAGATCGCGGTGTGCGTATCGCGGGCAACGCGTGCTCGCCGATTGTGCTGGTCAAAGGCGATTTGGATGAAGCCGAGTGCTCGGGCGGCGAGCTGGCCGCCGGCGCGGATGGCGCCGCGTTGCGCAAGGCGCTCGGTGCCATCGGATATGCCCCCGAGGATTTTTGTGTGCTGGCAAGCGTCGCCGGCGCGGGCGACGGAGCGGTCGCGGCGGGCGAGGCCCTGACGTGCGACCTGTTCCGCGAGGCGCTGGAGACCTTGGACCCCGAGGCGGTGCTGCTGCTGGACAACAGTGCGGCCGATGTCATGCGCGAGACCTATGCCGATATGCTTGTGGCAATTGATGACTTTGACACCGCCATGCTCAAGCCCGGCCTGGTCGCCCATGTGCAGGGGCGCCGCGTGCTGGCGCTCGACGGTTTTGAGGCGGCGCTCACCGACAAGGCCGCCAAGCAGCGCATGTGGGCCTACATTAAGCAGCTGACCCCGGCGGCTGCACCGCTGTAGCGAGGTTGGCGGCAGCCCCTACATCACGGCGCGCAGCTCAAACCGGTCGCCGTTAATGCGGAACTGGCAGTTGCCGTTCATGCGCTCGACGGCAAGCATAATGCTCTTGGTGCCAAAGCCGTGCCCAGTGTGCTGAGTCACGGGCATGCCGTCGACCATGTGCGGCGCACGGCCAAACGTGTTGGAAACCAGCAATAGAAGCTGACCGTCTTCGTAGCGAAGGTTCAGGTCGACAAACCGCTTGCCTTCGGGGGCGGCGCTCGCCGCGGCGATGGCATTGTCCAGGGCGTTCGATACCACACTGAATAGATCGACATCGCCCACGTGGACGGTTTCGGGCACGGCGGCGTGCAGGTCGGCGGTGATGCCGTGCGCGTTGATGTCCGCGGAAAGCGACGAGAGCGCAATGTTGACCGTTTCGTTGGCGCAGTAGCGGCGCACGGCGGTGCGGTCGTTGGTCTCGCAGAGCGCGTCGATGCGCTCGAGTGCCTCATCGGTGTGACCCTCTTCGATCAGGGCCGCTAGACCGCGCAGGTAGTGGCGCATGTCGTATCACATTGAGACCAAGTCAAGAAGAATCGCTTCGGTCGAATCGCGTCTTTTGGGTGAGTTCTCAACGTCCGCTGCCGCTGGTTTCCACCGTATGCCGAAAACACCCGGACGATGCCGTGCAGATCGCTTCGCTCTGCTATAGTCTCCCAAATTCACGTTTTCTACGGGGATGGTGGTTAATATGGGCGACATGCTCGAATCGTTCCTGCGCGTGGCGATGGTGGTTTTCATCGTCGGCCCGCTCACTGCATGGGTCGCCCGTCGTGGCGCGCGCGAGCGCAGTGAGGCGACGGACAGCCTCGATCGCTTCACGGTGCGCATGCCCGCTGCAATCCGCACAATCATCGCCTGCTGTGCGGTCGCTTTCGAGCTGATTATGCTGGGGGTCTACGTCTGGCAGGGCGTCTCGCTGGGTGAGTGGGACCACGAGCTCGTGTGGTTCGGCCACGCCATGGCGCTCGCGGGCATGGCCATCTGGGCGCTGTTGAGCATCCCGCGGATCGACGTGGATGGCGAGTGCATTCTCTCGCGCAACGCCTTCGGCATCCGCAGGGAGTCGACGTTTGGCAAGATCACCCGCGCAACGCTTCACACGCAGATGATGAGGATCGACCTGTTCGAGGGCGATCGAAAGTTCTGCTCGATAAGCCTCGAGGGGGTGCGCTCGCTCAACCTCCTCGTCCGTCTGGAGGAAGAGGGCATCGAGGTCTCGGACGCTGTTGACGGCCCCATGACCAAGGCGGGTCTGTGTTGGTCTGCCATCAAGCCGTTGACGATTGTTTTCAACGGTATGGCGCTCGTCTTCTCGCTCGTGATCGCCTTCATGGCTGTTTTCACCGACGCCGGTGCTCGTCTGCTCCTGCTCGTCCCATGCCTCTTCCTGTTCATAGGGGGACTCCTGCCTCTGCTCATGCTCAGCATGCCCGCCCGTGGTATCTACGAGATCGGCAGACAGGAGCGCGAACTCGGTTTCTCCTTCGCCGAGGAGATGGCGAGCCGAGGTGCCACGGGCACCTCGCTTGTCGACGACGATTGGTTCATCGAGATCAGCAACGCCCGCGTCGTGGCGTTCCGCCGCGATTATCTCAAGAAGGTCACGGCGCACGAGGATAGCGAGAGCGGCGACCGTTGCACGGTGACCACGAAGGGCGGTCGCAAAATCAAGGTGTATGCAGCGGGCAGCACGCTCGATGACCTGCGCTCGTGGTTCAAACAGGGTGCCAAGGCCAGAAGCACGCTCGACCGTGCAGGGGACGTGCTCGAGACGACGTCTGATTGGGTTGTCTGACCTGTATCGTCTTTTCGGACACGCATGCTAGAGGCCCAATCCTTTAGAATGCATTCATCGACGACCGAGAGGACGGTATGCTATGTCCAACCCAGCCGCCAAGTACACCGACGAGTTCAGGCGCGAGACCGCCGACTACATCATCTCGACGGGCAGGCCGATAACGGAATACTGCGCAGAACTGGGCCTGAATTCCAAGACCGTGAACAAGTGGGTGCAGAGCCGCCGGCGCGAGCTTGCCGGCGGGCCCGACCCCAAGGCCGAGGACCGCGAGCTTCGCGAGGCGAAAAGGCGCATACGCGAGCTCGAGATGGAGAACGCCTTCTTGAAAAAAGCCGCGGCCTTCTTCGCCAAAAGCCAGGCGTAGCCGCATGCTACCGGATGATGTTGGCGGAGAAGGCCGAATTCCCGGTGAAAATGATGGCTCGCGTGCTCGGCGTGAGCCGATCGGGCTTCTACTCGTGGCTCTCCAACGGCTGCCCGCGAGAAGACTGGTCGGCCGAGCGCGAGGCGGTCCGGCGCGTGTGGCTGGAGTCGGACCGCAGGTTCGGCTTCCGGTTCGTGAAATGCTTCCTGCCCGGCGAGTTCTCCGGATTGTCCCTGTACAGGGTGCGCAAGCTGATGCGCGAGCTGGGAATACGCGGCTGCACGCCCAACGCCAGGAAGCGCACCACCATCCCCGACCCGAAGGCCAGGCCCCGGCCCGACCTGGTGCGCCGCGACTTCACCAGTCCCGTTCCAACCTGCAAGCTCGTGGGCGACATCACCTACCTGCGCACCGGCGAGGGATGGCTGTACCTGTCGACGGTCATCGACCTCAACACCCGCATGGTGGTGGGCTGGTCGCTCTCCGAGCGCATGACCGCCGACATCGTGGTTTCGGCGCTGGCGTCGGCCAAATCGCGCGGCTACGTGGCCGGCAACGCGATATTCCACGCCGACCGCGGCGCCCAGTACACCAGCAGGCTTCTGGCCGAATGGGCGCGCGACAACGACGTGCGGCTGTCCTGCAGCCGCGCCGGCAACTGCCACGACAACGCGGTGGCCGAGTCGTTCCTCGCCACGCTGAAGAACGAGATGTACTACAGGCGCAGCTTCCCGACCAGGGATTCCGCCAAGCACGCGGTGGTCGAGTTCATCGAGGCGTACTACAACCGCCGAAGGCCCCGCTCGACGATCGGCTACAAGGTGCCGGCCGAGGCCATGGCGGCCTTCTTCGAGAGAACCGAGCCCAAGCTCGAGGCCATGCCTATGGCCGCTTGATTTCTCGAGCATGCGTGTCCGAAATCTTGACACAGGTCAGAAGGCCTCGATGCCAGCGCTGCGCCGATATGGGGCAGCGGCCCCCCGTTGGCCGCCATGGCCCTGACTTCCGAGCGTATGCTGGCGCCGCTCGTCTTAAGACGTTGACCTCCATCCGGAGCCTGCGGTTCTCGCGCTCGGGCTCCAGGATCCGGTTCTACTCGGGCGTGCGGTTGTCGGCGGCGCGCGGCGAGCCGGTCTCGTTTATCGACTTGACCCGCCTCTCCACGGTGCTCTTGTCGAGGTCGCACTCGTCCATGGCCTCGCGCCTGGGCTTTCCGGCGTTGTGGAGATCGACTATCTTCCTCTTGAACTCGTCGGTGAAATGCCTCGGTCTGGGGCCGGTCGAGGCCGAGCCCCCGGTCCGGCTGGGGTAGCATGTCGCTGCGGACCATTGTCTTTCCTCTCGTTGAATATCTAGGCGCTGACGATTCTAGGCGATGGCCCTCTCTTGCTTCTTACACCTCGATTGTGCTCGCTACCCCCAGCGGGCCCGGATCGAGCGATTCGGGCCCGCTTTTGGGGCCTGCCGGAAACCCGGTGGTCAAAAAGGGCCAAATATGAGTACTGTTACCAGTTTGGTGGCAGCCAAATGGCCTCAAAAATCGGTGCCAGAGGCCAAAAGTGCATCGATTTTCGTTCTTCAGAGTCGCGATCGGGCTCCAAACAAGGCGATTTTGCTGCTCTGGACCGGAAAATCGATGCTACTAATTTGGTGACAGTACTCATATTTGGCCCTTTTTGACCACTGCCCCTTGGTCCAGGACAAAACGGGCTGCCCGAATCATGGGGCGGGTCCATTTTCGGCTGTCCTCAGCTTGCCAGTTCGAAAATGGACCTGCCGCATGATTGAATCTTTATTTCAACTTTACACCTAGGTTTACAGCTGTCTTGTCAGCTGTAAACCTAGGTGTCATACTAAAGCCCCAAGATTCGCCAAAAGAGAGGGGCCTTGATGGCACAGAGCGCGAACATGGATGCGTCGGAGCTTGCACGCGATATTGCGGCCGGCCTGGCATCGGCAACGACGGCAACGGAGCGCGCAGCATTGGTGCCCGCAGAGCTCGTCGAGGCCATTCAGCAACTTAAAACCCAGCGCGACGCGGTGATCTTGGCGCACTATTACGTGGCGCCCGAGGTCCAGGCTGTGGCCGATTACGTCGGCGACAGCTTCTACCTGGCAAAGCTTGCCAAGAGCCTGCCGCAGCAGACCATCGTGCTGTGCGGCGTGGAGTTTATGGGCGAGAGCGCCAAACTGCTCAACCCCACCAAGACCGTGCTGCTGCCCGAGCCGGGCGCGGACTGCCCCATGGCTCATATGGTCAAGCGCGAGACGGTCGACGCGGCGCGCGCCGAGTACGGCGACGACCTGGCCGTGGTCTGCTACGTCAACTCCACGGTCGAGATCAAGAGCTGGAGCGACGTGTGCGTCACCAGCTCCAATGCCGTCAAGATCGTGTCCGAGCTGCCGCAGCAGCATATCCTGTTCATTCCCGACCAAAACCTCGGCCGCTTCGTAGCCGAGCAGGTGCCGCAAAAGCACGTCATTCTCAACAACGGCTACTGCCCGCGCCACCACATCATCACCGTCGAGCAGATCGTCGATGCGCAGGAGGCACATCCCGACGCGCTCGTGCTGGCGCACCCCGAGTGCAAGGCCGACGTCCTTGCCGAGGCTGACTACATCGGCTCCACCGCCGGCATCATCAAGTACGCCGAGGAGTCGGACGCCAGCGAGTTCATCATCGTGACGGTCCGCGGCGTGCTCTACGAGCTCGAGCGCCGCTGCCAGGGCACCGGCAAAAAGTTCTACTTCCCCGCGGTGCAGCCCACCTGCGTCAACATGGATCTCATCACGCTCGAAAAGCTCGTACGCTGCCTGGAGACGGGCGAGGGCGAGGTGCAGATCGGCGTGTCGGACGAGGCCGCCGACCAGGCCAAGCTCACGCTCGACCGCATGCTCGAGTACGCGGCGCGCTAGAACAATGTGGCATGAGGGGCGGTTCCCCAGTCACATCACAAGGGAGAGGATTCCTGTGGAAACCAAGCAATACCCCGACATGGAGTGCGACGTCGCTATTGCCGGCTGCGGCGTGGCGGGCCTATACGCTGCCCTCAATCTGCCGACGAGCACGCGCGTGATCATGCTCTCCAAGGGCGCCGTCGACGAGTGCGATTCGATGCTCGCGCAGGGCGGCATCTGCGTGCTGCCCGAGGGCTCGGACTACGATGCCTTCTTTGAGGACACCATGCACGCCGGCCACTACGAGAACCGCCGCGAGAGCGTCGACATCATGATCCGCTCGAGCCGCTCGGTCATCAACGACCTACTGGCCATGGGCGTGGACTTTGAGCGCAAGGCCGACGGCAGCCTCGACTTTACCCGCGAGGGCGCGCACAGCCGCCCGCGCATTGCCTTCCATGCCGATATTACGGGCAAGGAGATCACGACCAGGCTGCTCCAGGCCGTTCGCAAGCTGGACAACGTGCAGATTCTGGAGCACGTGGCCATGACCGACATCCTGACGGCCGAGCGTGACGGCGCCACGGTGTGTGCCGGTGTCGTCGCCGTTTCCGTGGACGAGGACAACTCGGTTCGTCCCGCCGACGAGCTGACAAATGCCGCCGAGGGCGTGCATGCCGGCGAGCCGTTTAAGATCCATGCCCGCCAGACGCTGTGGGCAACGGGCGGCATCGGCGGCGTATACGATCACTCGACCAACTACCCGCAGCTCACCGGCGACGCCTGCTACATCGCTCAGGAGCATGGCATTAAGATGGAGCACCTGGACTACGTGCAGATTCATCCCACGGGGCTGTTCTCGCCGCAGCCGGGCCGCACCTTCCTGATCAGCGAGAGCTGCCGCGGCGAGGGCGCAATTTTGCTCAACGCCGCCGGCGAGCGCTTTACCGACGAGCTGCAGCCGCGCGATGTGGTCGCCGCCGCTATTCGCGAGCAGATGAAGCTCGACGGCACCGAGCACGAGTGGCTGAGCTTTGCCCCCGTCGAGCGCGACGTGGTGACCGGGCACTTTGCCAACATCCGCGCGCGCTGCCTGGAGGACGGTCGCGACATCCTGGATGAGCCCATTCCCGTTACGCCCACGCAGCACTACTTTATGGGCGGCGTGTGGGTCGACAAGGACGGCCGCACCTCGATGCCCGGACTCTACGCCGCCGGCGAGACGGCTTGCAATGGCGTTCACGGCAAGAACCGTCTTGCATCAAATAGCTTGCTCGAGGCGCTGGTCTGGGGTCGCCGTGCCGCCTGGCACATGCGTACCGGCGAGTCGCTTGCCGTGGAGCAGGCGGGCGAGCCCGCGCTCGATGGCCGCCATCGCGCTCTGAGCGCAGATACCCTTGCAATCGATGATTTGGCCCGTGCCGCCGGCACGCAGGCCGTGGAGGAGTAGACCATGAATCCCATTACCATGAAGCTCGTCGTCGATGATCTGATTCTGCAGGCTCTGCGCGAGGACATTACGTTTGAGGACGTGAGCACGGCGAGCGTGTGCCCCACGGCGCGTCCCGCTACCGTTGAGCTTATCGCCAAGGCCGACGGTATCATCGCCGGCTTGGATGTGTTTGCCCGCACCTTTGAGCTGCTGGATCCGCAGAGCTCCGTGTTGTTCGATGTTTCGGATGGCGACGAGGTGCATGCCGGCGACCACGTGGGCCAGGTGCGCGGCGACGCGCGCGTGCTGCTTTCGGGCGAGCGCGTGGCGCTCAACTACCTGCAGCGCATGAGCGGCATCGCCACCTACACGCACAACATGGCAGCGGCGCTCGAAGGTACCAAGACCGTGCTTGTCGACACGCGCAAGACCACGCCGGGCATGCGTGTCTTCGAGAAGGCTGCGGTCGAGATCGGCGGCGGCAGCAACCACCGCTACAACCTGTCGACGGCTGTCATGCTCAAGGACAACCATATCGACGCCGCCGGTGGTGTGACGCGTGCGATTGAGATGGCACGCGCCCACGCATCGTTTACCACGACGGTCGAGATTGAGTGCGAGAACCTGGACATGGTACGCGAGGCCGTGGAGGCCGGTGCCGATATCATCATGCTCGACAACATGACCCACGACGACATGGCTGCAGCGATTGAGCTTATCGCCGGCCGCGCCAAGACCGAGTGCTCGGGCAACGTGGACGCTAACAATATCCGCGCGCTCGCCGACCTGGGCGTTGACTTTATTAGCTCGGGGGCATTGACGCACTCTGCGCCGATTCTCGACCTCTCGCTTAAGCACCTGCGTCTGCTGGACGGTAAATAATGAATGCACGCGAGCGTCGCCGTTCCATCATGGCCGTGCTCGAGGAAGCCAAGGATCCTGTCTCGGGCAGTGCTCTTGCCCGCGAGGTGGGCGTGAGCCGTCAGGTCGTGGTGCAGGACATCGCCCTGCTGCGCGCCGACGGGCACGATATCGTCGCCACCAATCGCGGCTATGTACTACAGGAGGCCCCCAGCAGCCCCGCCGTGCCCACGCGCTTGGTCAAGGTTCGCCACAGCGTGGAGCAGGCAGGCGATGAGCTCACGAGTATCGTCGACGCCGGCGGCGCCGTGCTCAACGTGATCGTCAATCACCGCGTGTACGGTAAGATCACGGCCGACCTGGACATTCGCAATCGTCGCGATGTTGAGCGCTACCTGCACGATATCGAGAGCGGCAAGAGCTTTCCACTATTAACGGTGACGAGTGGCTATCACTTCCATCGCATTGCGGCAGATGACGAGCAAACTCTCGACGAGATCGAGGCCATGCTCAAGGAGAAGGGCTACCTTGCCGATTTAATGCCCTACGAGGATGATTTGTCCTAGAACACATGCAAAAGGAGGCCTCCGCGGCGATGCGGAGGCCTCCTTTTTTGTGCACGGTGTACTTGTGAGTGTGCAAGTGGGGGAGTTGTTACTCCTCGACGATCTCGGTGATCGCGCCGGCGGGGCAAGCGTCCTGGCAAGCGCCACAGGCGACGCAGGAATCCTCGTCAGCGACGGTAGCGACGTCCTGGAGCTCCAGAACGCCAGCGGGGCAGGAGTCGACGCAAACGCCACAAGCGATGCACTCGTCGGCATCAATTACGGGATGAGCCATGGTAGTTTCCTCTCTGTTGACCGACGCTACAGGCGATGCGCGCCGGTTTGATTCGGGCAAAAACATACCACGGGAGCGACCGTTTGCAATACCCTCTGGCCGGCATCTTCATACCGTTCGCCGAGTATGCCGCGGCTTACTAAAAAACATGCAGGTGAGGCCGTTGAGCTGCGCAAATGTTAGCTATAGATGACTTGAAATCTAGGGCGATTGAGCGCGCTGGCGGAAACCGCATCCCGTAATCCACGTCCAAAACGGGACACAGTTTCCGGTTGGACTGCCCGGCGGAAGCTGCGTCCCGGAATTTACGTTCAAAACGGGACGCGCTTTCCCCAAGGCCGCCCCAGACTGCTCCACACGCCCCAGGCTCGCACCTTAGTCAACTCTACATAGATCTCAATAGATCTGCCGAGAACTCAAACAGTGCATCTACCTGCGCATTTGAGAACCTAAACTCTCAGAGATAAGAAATCTTATATGAATTGACTTAGATTTTGTATATTCCGGCCCATAAGGGGATACACTACATCCTGAAAGACAAGCCGAAGCGCCGCGCGACAGACCGTCGAGGCGGCGCGAACGCAAAAGAGAGAGGGAATTTCTAATGAGTAAGATTCTTGGTATCGACCTTGGTACTACTAACTCCGCTATGGCCGTCCTCGAGGGCGGTTCTCCGACCATTATCGTAAACGCCGAGGGCGACCGCACCACCCCGTCTGTCGTGGGCTTCCGTGCCGACGGCGACCGCGTCGTGGGTAAGGCCGCTAAGAACCAGGCGGTCACCAACCCCAAGAACACCGTGTTCTCCATCAAGCGCTTCATGGGCCGCAAGTACTCCGAGTGCACCTCCGAGATCAAGACCGTGCCGTATGAGGTCAAGGAGGGCCAGGGTGGCCGTGCCGTCGTCGATATCGAGGGCAAGGATTACACCGCCGAGCAGGTGAGCGCCATGACGCTCGCAAAGATGAAGGCCGACGCCGAGAAGTATCTGGGCGAAACCGTCACCGACGCCGTCATCACCGTCCCGGCCTACTTCAACGACGCCCAGCGTCAGGCCACCAAGGATGCCGGTAAGATCGCCGGCCTCAACGTCAAGCGTATCGTCAACGAGCCGACCGCTGCTGCTCTGGCCTATGGCCTGGACAAGCAGGGCACCGACCAGCGCATTCTGGTCTTCGACCTGGGCGGCGGCACCTTCGACGTCTCCATCCTCGACCTCGCTGACGGCGTGTTTGAGGTTCTGTCCACCTCGGGCGACAACCACCTGGGCGGCGACGACTGGGATCAGCGCGTCATCGACTGGATGGCCGATAAGTTCCAGCAGGAGAACGGTGTCGACCTGCGTCAGGACCCCATGGCCCTGCAGCGTCTGAAGGAGGCCGCCGAGAACGCCAAGAAGGAGCTCTCCGCAGCCCAGCAGTCCACCATCAACCTGCCGTTCATCACCATGAACCAGTCTGGCCCGCTGCACCTCAACTACACGCTGACCCGCGCCGAGTTCGAGAAGATCACCCGCGACCTGCTCGAGCGCTGCAAGCAGCCTGTCACCAACGCCCTGCGCGACGCCAAGCTTAAGCTCTCCGATCTGACCGAGGTCATCCTCGTCGGCGGCTCCACCCGTATGCCCGCCGTCCAGGATCTGGTCAAGACCATGACCGGCAAGCAGCCCAACATGTCCGTGAACCCCGACGAGGTCGTTGCCGACGGCGCTGCCGTCCAGGGCGGCGTGCTCACCGGCGACGTCGAGGGCATCCTGCTGCTCGACGTTACCCCGCTGTCGCTGGGCGTCGAGACCATGGGCGGCATCATGACCAAGATGATCGACCGCAACACCACGATCCCGACCTCCAAGACCGAGGTCTACTCCACCGCTGCCGACAACCAGACCAGCGTCGAGATCAACGTGCTCCAGGGCGAGCGCGAGCTTGCCCGCGATAACAAGTCGCTCGGTAAGTTCCAGCTGACCGGTATCCCGGCTGCCCGCCGCGGTGTGCCGCAGATCGAGGTCACCTTCGACATCGACGCCAACGGCATCGTCAAGGTCTCTGCTAAGGACAAGGGCACCGGCAAGGAGCAGCAGATCACCATTTCCGGCTCCACCGCTCTGTCCGACGACGAAGTCGATCGCATGGTCAAGGACGCCGAGGCTCATGCCGAGGAGGACAAGAAGCAGAAGGAAGAGGTCGAGGTCCGCAACCAGACCGACAGCCTGTGCTACTCCACCGAGCAGACCCTCAACGAGCTGGGCGACAAGGTTTCCGCCGATGTGAAGTCCAAGGCCGAGGCCGCTATCGCCGACGCCAAGAAGGCGCTCGAGGGCTCTGACGTCGAGGCCATCAAGGCCGCTGGCGAATCCCTGCAGTCCGTAGCCTACGAGCTGGCTCAGGTTGTCTACGCCGACGCTCAGCAGCAGACCGACGGCGCCGCCGGTGCCCAGCCTGCCGACGATGACGTTGTCGACGCCGACTACGAGGTTGTGGACGACGAGGACAAGTAATCATGTCCGCCCGTAAAGCTCGCACGGAGGCGGCCGCCGCTGGCGCCGCCCCCGTTGACTCTGAGGAGAAGGACGTGAAGATTCCCGTAGAGGCCGTCGACGATACCGAGGCCAACGAGGCCGAGGCCGCCGAGGCTGCCGAGAACCAGGTAGAGGATTCCAACAAGGAGGCGACGATGACCGAGGACGAGATGGTGGAAGCCGCTATCCGCGCCGGTGAGGAAGCCGCCGACAACGACTTTAAGCTCAAGTTCGAGCAGGCCCAAAAGGAACTTGCCGACGTACGCAGCGAGCTCGATGCTGCGGCAGAGGCTCAGAAGGCCGCCGAGGACAAGGCAAAGGACGCCACCGAGCGTACCGCCCGTCTGCAGGCCGACTGGGAGAACTTCCGTCGCCGCACCGCCAGCGAGCGTATCGCCGAGCGCGAGCGCGCGACCGAGAAGCTTGTCACCGCGCTGTTGCCGGTGGTTGACGATATCGAGCGTGCAATCGACCATGCCCGTAGCCAGGAGCTTTCCGACGACTTTAAGCAGTTCGTCGATGGCGTTGATGCGGTGCATGCCAAGCTGCTCGATGTGTTTGCGCACGAGGGCGTTGAGCCCATCGACCCCAAGGGCGAGGCGTTCGATCCGCTCGAGCACCAGGCCGTGGGGCGTGTCGAGGACGCATCGCAGTACGACGAGACCGTCAACGACGTGTACCAGAAGGGCTACCGCATGGCGGACCGCATCCTGCGCTCCGCGATGGTGACGGTGACCTACGGTGGCGAGAAGCGCCCCGCACCGGAGCCCGAAGCGGCGCCCGAGGATGCTGCGGCCGATACGGCTGAGAGCACCGAGGAGTAATTGAGAAGGGCCCCGGGGCAACACCCGGGGCCCTTTCTGGCCTAGTGCCATATGACAGTATGAGCCGCCGCCCGTTGAGCGGTGGATGAAACAGGAGAGGAGCTACGATGGCTGCAGGCAAAACCTTCTATGACATCCTGGGCGTATCCAAGAGCGCCTCCGACAAAGAGATCAAGAGCGCGTTTCGCAAGCTCGCGCAAAAATACCACCCCGATGCCGGCGGCGACGAGGCCAAGTTCAAGGAGATTAGCGAGGCTTACGAGACGCTTTCGGACGAGAAGAAGCGCAAAGAGTACGACCAGATGCTCATGTTCGGCGGCATGCCGGGCGCGGGCGGCGCGTATGGCGGCGGCTACGGTGCCGGCGCGGGCGCCAGCGGCTGGGGCGATATCTTCGACAGCATCTTTAGCGGCAACGGCGCTTGGGGCAGCGATTGGGGCTCGGGCTTTGCCGGGGCTGCGGGTAATGCCGGTGCCGGTGCGGGTCGCAGCCGTGCTCGCAAGGGCGGCGACCTGTCGCTGACTGTCGACGTGACGGCCGAGGACGCGTTTCGCGGCGTGACGCACAAGGTCACCTATCGCATTCCCTCGACGGGCGAGCAGCAAACCATTACGGTCTCGGTTCCCGCAGGTGCGGTCGACGGCGGCAAACTACGCTACAAGCGTCGCGGCGAGTATGGCGTTGCGGGTGGCGAGCGCGGCGACCTGGTCGTGACCACGCATGTGGAGGAGCACCCGCTGTTTAAGCGCAAAGGCGCCGACGTGACCATGGAGGTACCGGTCTCGGTCTACGAGGCGGCGCTCGGCTGCACGGTGGACGTGCCCACGCCCGGCGGTGCGACGGTTCGTTTGAAAGTGCCCGCGGGTACCCAGACGGGCAAGAAGTTCCGCTTTAAGGAGATGGGCGCGCCCGATGTTAAGCACCGTGGCCGCACGGGCGCGCTGCTCGTCGAGATCAAGGTGCAGGTTCCCACGAACCTGTCCGACGATGAGCGCGATGCCATGACCAAGCTGCGCGAGGCCGACACGCGCGACTATCGCGAGAAGGTCAATCGTTACAAGGCGACGTACTAGGGCGGTCGCGGCGCACGCCCACGCCCGCGGGCTTATGATGGACGATAACGAGACGGAAAGGGGTCAGGTAGCATGGCCGAGGACAATAGGAACAAACCGCTGTACATGATCAGCGTGGCGGCCGAGCTGACCGGCATGCACCCGCAGACTCTGCGCGTCTACGAGTCCAAGGGCCTGGTGAATCCTCAGCGCTCGGGCGGTAACACGCGCCTGTATTCGCG
>CAUHFS010000009.1 GCA_959605475.1 uncultured Collinsella sp.
AATGACGGGCAGTACACCCTGATGACTGACGATGTGAAGTATCCCCTCGAGGGCAGCGAGCCCGTTGAGAGCGTGACCTACACTGCGGTGTACAAGAAGACGCCGCTTAAAGTGCGCTATCACGACACCGAAGGCAACGTCATCTACACCGCTACGGTAGACCCGAACGATACGAGGGATCTGCGTGGCCAGGACGGCAATGCCGGCTTTGTTAAGACGGACAAAGTGCCCAAGATGGATGAGAGCGGCAACCCGGTCTATAACGAAAAGGGTGAACCCGTCACGGAGTCAAAGGAAGTGGCCATCGATGTAGGAGCCTACTCCGCAATCAACGCGTCCCTGGGCGAGCGAGCGGATAGCAGCTTGAAGGAGCTGTTCTTGGAGTGGCAGTGGGTTAATGGCGACAAAGCTGAGGCGTGGAGCGATTTCAAGGGCAATCCCGTTAAGGCCGACATGGATTTGTATCCGGTGACGTATAAGGTCGTCGCTAACGACACATCCGTCACTGCGAACTCTAAGAATGTAACCGGTCAGCTCAAGTTGCTGTTTAATCCAAATGACGCGAACACGGTGGACGACAAGAGCGATAAGGCGCCGTTCAAGGCTTGCTTTGCAAAGCCCTTCATGGGCACGCAACTGACGGTGCACGTTGACCGCGTTGGCTATGGCCTTTCTGGCCAGACTCCTACGCCTGTCAACGGGAAGTATGTCTCGCTTTACAGTTCGGGTTCAGGCGAGGGCTCGTTTGAGCTGACGAATCGTTTGGACTACAAGCTCACGGGCGACGGCACTCAGAGCGATGGCAATGCGGTGTTCGATTTCGCCGCTACGCATACGCTCAAGATCGTCAAGCAAACCCAGGATAGCTGGGCGAAGGGCAAGACGTTCCGCTTCAAGGTTTCCCGGGCCGGCATGGACGGCAACGCCTTGGAGGAGCGCACGGTTGAGGTAACGGTGTCATCGGATGCGCAGCTGAAGGACGGTTCCGCCTGGTACTCCGGCGCTATCGAGCTTGCGGTCCCGGCGGGTATCTACACCGTCGAGGAGGATTCAGCGTGGGCATGGCGCTACAGCAGCCAGATCGGCGTCCCTGGCAAGCAGCCGGGCGATAAGGCGCAGGCGACTATCTCCGCTGCATCGAGCGCGAACGATGCCACGTTCACCTGCACGAACACGCGTGTGAACGACAAATGGATCGACGGCAGCAATCGTGCCCATAACGTTTGGAGCAACGGCAACGTAGCAAAGAAGGAGGATTAGCATGTCCAAGCGCAAGCGCATCATCGCCTTGCTGGTGGGGGTTATCCTCCTGGCCGGTACGGCAGGCACGTTGGCCTGGCTTTCGGTTACGGGCGTGCTGGTCAACCAGTTCGGCATCGGGTCGGTGACGCCATCGGTTCAGGAAACGCTCAACGGCAAAGTGAAAAGCGATGTCAAGGCGAAGAACACGGGTACCGCGCCCGCCTATATTCGTGCTGCAGTGGATATCTACTGGCAGGACCAGGATGGCGCACGCCTGTGGGATGAGCCGAAGGAGGAGCCGAAGGGTGAGGCGGATTACGAGATTGCGTGGAGCGTGGCTGATGCCTCGGGCGCGAACTCGGCTTCTAGCTGGGTTAAGGCGAGCGACGGGTTCTATTACTGGACGTCGCCCGTCGCTCCCGGCGCGGAAACCGGCGTGCTCATTAATAGGGTTACCGAGCTCAAGGCAACCGAAGGTCGCAGTCTTGTCGTGGATATTTCCACTCAGGCGGTCCAGGCGACGCCCGATGAGGCCGTGCACGACGCATGGGGTTGCTCGGTCGAGAATGACGTGCTGGTGCCGCCGCATGGAGGTGCGTAAGTATGGCGTTCCCGATTCGTAAAGGTGTTGCGCGCTCCTTGCGTTGCATGGTCGCGGCCATTTTCTGCGTGGTCGCGCTCGCTGTTCCCGCCCGTGCGTTTGCCGATACTCCCGCGATTGCCTATGACGGAAATGCGCGTCAGCTGACGGTCTCGGGGGCGACGGACTCCTCGGGGGAGCCCGATCTGTTTTTGGCCTTTAAAGATCTGATGCCTGGCGATGTGCGTGATCAGCAGATAGAGATTCGTGCCACGGGCGTAAAGTCCCAGGTACGTGTGTTTGTGCGGGCTGTTGTCGATCACGAGACGGCACATCTGCTGTCGCCCATTACCCTAACGGCGTCGGCGGCCGATGCGTCTGCCGGTTGGCTCCAGACGGGAACGCCGGGCAGCGTGTTTGCCTATCCCACGCAGGTCGCAACGTTTACGAGCGATGGCAGCACGGTACTCAATTTGCAACTAAGTGTCCCGACGTCGGTGGGCAACGAGCTTGCCGACGCAAACAAGGCAATTCGCTGGGAAATCACCGCCGAAGACGATGGCGAGAAGATCCCCGTACAACCTGCTGGCAGCAAGAAGCCCGGCTTGCTTGGTCTGGCGGCAACAGGCGACAACACGCTCACGTTGCTTTTGGTGTTGCTGACACTTGCAATCATCGCATTTATAGCCGCACTTCTTTTGTCCCGGAGGGATAAGCGCTAGGTTCATCTTCTAAACGCAACGCCCTCCCGGGCGGCGGGCACGAAGTTCCCTGCTCTACAGTCCTGCGCAAGACGAAGGCCACATTAAGTGGCCTTCTTTGCGTGCGGAACTCGCGATGAACTTCGAGCCCGCCGCTCGGGAGGGCGCGCCTTTATTGACGGAAGGCCTAATAAGCGGATATTCCATGCCCGGATGTATTCAGAGCGGGACGGGCTTTCCGGATGGGCGGTGTTTCGGAAAGTGTGTCCCAGAATCGGCGCTCAGAGTGGTCCCCACTTTCCGGTTGATGCCTTGTCCGGAAACTATGTCCCGGAATTAAGGCTTGGAATGGGATGCACTTTCCGGTTGAGAGCCTTAGCGGAAAGTGCGACCCGGAATTTACTCTTGAAGTGGGATGCGCTTTCCCAACAGGCCCTCAAGCGGAAACTGCGTCCCATTCCGAAGGCAGATTCCGGGACACACTTTCCGAATACAAAGAAGGCCACTTAATGTGGCCTTCAACTTATATATGTTCAGCGGATGCCCCCATGGCAAGCCGCGCTCCAACAACAAGGCGTCTGTCCGGGCGGAGGCATATAAGGTTCATCGCGAGTTCCGCACGCAAAGGGGGCCACTTAATGTGGCCCCCGTCTTGCGCAGGACTGTCCGAGCAGGGAACCTTATATGCCTCCGCCTGGACAGACGTTTCAGTTGTGGCTCAGCAGCTAGCAGCTACTTGATCTTGGTCGTACCCGGTGCCAGGTTGGGGTCGGTCTCGTTGGCCTCGGTCTGGAAGTGCTCGGTGTACACGTTCTTGCCGTCGCGGAACATCTCGTAGTACTGCATCTTGGCGTAATCCTCGCGTGCCTTGGTGGCGGCTGCGGCAACGGCGTCGTCGCCGGTGACGTTGGAGGAGAGCGCCCAGCGCAGGCTGGCGTCCTCGTAGCCCACCGAGTTGATGGCGGGCAGCGACTCGCGCAGCGTCATGTGCGCCTTCTGGTAGTCGGTCAGCGGTGCGCCGATCAGCTGCATGAGCTGGGTGGACAGGTAGTTGGTGGACAGGTCGTCGACCTCGCTCGTCTGGTCACAACCGGCAACGTCGTAGTTAGCCCAAATGATGTAGTCGGTCTGCCACAGACGCTCCTGATGCGTGGCGTCGTCCTCGCCGGTAAACCACTTATCGTTGAACTTGGACGGGAAGAACGGCTGGTGGTCGCCCCAGAACACCACGACCACCTTACGGTCGAGCTTGCTCAAGGCGTTGAGGAAGTAACGCAGCGCTTGGTCGGACTGCTCGATGCACGAGACATACTCGTCGACATCGGACAGCGTGCCGTCCTCGACGGTCTTGGTGTCCAGGTCGGTCGTGTCGATGTTCAGGTGCATCTGCTTGTCGACCGGCACCAGACCCGTGTCGTAGCCCGAGTGGTTCTGCATGGTCACGTCGAAGATAAACTGCGGATCGGCGTTCTGGTCGAGCAGCTCAAGAATCTTGTCGTAGGTAGCCTGGTCGGTCACCATGCCGCGCAGGGTGTCGGCTCCCTGGAAGTCGTTGATGGACAGGAACTGGTCAAAGCCAAAGTCCTTATAGACGTTCTCGCGGTTCCAGTTGGTGGCGTGGTTGGGGTGCATGGCCGTGGTGGAATATCCGAGCGACTTGAACTGCTCTGCCAGGTTCCCGGTCGTCTCCATGTTGTAAATGGTGTAGGGGTACACGCCCGAGCCCAGGTTGGCCATGGAGTTGCCGGTCATAAACTCAAACTCGGTATTGGCGGTGCCGCCGCCGTAGGCGCTCACGTAGAGCTTGCCGCGGCTGAGGCAGTTGGACAGGTTCTTAAAGTACTGCGGGCCCTCGTAGCCGGCGCGCATGTTCTGGTAGATCGACAGATCCGAGAAGGTCTCGTTCATGATGGCGATGACCGTGGGCTTCTCGCTGTCGAATTGCTCCTTTGCGGCGGTGCGCTCGTCGCTCTTGGCGGCGTCGGACTTGTCGTAGGCCTTGGCGTACTTTTTGAGCGTGGCCTTGGCGTCATCGACAGAGTAGTCGGCGGGTTTGGGCGGCTTGATGGACTGCGCTGCGCTAATAAAGGCGGGCAGGTAGCCCTCGCGCCAGTAGCTCTCGAGCGGACGCCAGGTGTAGACGGTGATGCCGAGGGTGTTGTAGTAGTCGATAAGCGTGACGTGCGCGGTCACGCCGCCCAGGCACAGCACGGCGACGAGCAGGTTGGTGAGCAGCATGCGCTTGGCGTTGGCGGCACCCTTCTGACGGTGCGGCGCGACCAGGCCGGCGTACTCGCACAGCAGCATGGCGATGGCGGTAAAGCCCATTGACAGCACGCAGAACAGCGAGATCGAGAAGGTGTAGCCGTTGCCGGCGACCGCGGCGGCGGTGGAGATGGCCGAAAGGTCGCCCGGCTGGATGGGCATGGATTTAAACGTGATGACGAAGAACTCGGCAATGCCCAGGACAAAGAGGGCAAAGGCCAGGACCGCGGGAGCTGCGCCGTGGCGCTGGAATAGGAAGAACAGGCCGACCATGAGCACGGTGATGATGGCCCACTCGAGCAGGATGCACAGGGGGTAGACCCAGGTAAAGTCGTGGTTGGACGAGACCTCCATGCCCAGCAGCGCAAAGACGCCGGCGAGCAGCAGGCATAAGACGGCGGCGACGAGCGGTTTGCCCACAAAGGCGCCGCGCAGGCGGGCGAGCTTGCCGGTGGGGGCGGGGGCATCGGTAGCAGCGAACGCAAAGACGCGCGGGGCGATGCGGTCGCGGGCGATGCTGGCCCAGGCGCAGCCGGTGAGAATGGCGTTGGTCAGGATGAGCATCACAAAGGCGAGCGGCTCGTTTTGGGCGACGAGGCCCATGGCGCCCCAGACGGTCAAAAAGAGCTGGAACAGGCCGAAGGCGACGCTCCACCCAAGAGCGCTTTTGGCAACGGTGCCCGACTTTGCGCAAATGGCCTTGGCCTCGCGCAAGACAAGGTAGACGGTCGCCGCAAGACCGACGAGCGAGATGGCGGCAGCGAACATGCTGAGACTCCTCACAAACTAAAACCTACGAAAGCGGGGGTTTACCCGATTGTTACCAAGATATGCGCAGCAATTGGTGGCTGCGCACAACAACCAGCCATATTAACGCGCGCGTATGGCAGTGTGGCGCAATGGAGTGCCCACCTGCGCGATAATGGACGGGAATTACACGGAAACGTAAAGGCTTCTTAAAGAAATGGCGAGGGTAGGGCGATGAGCGAGCAGGTTTGCAAGGCGGACATGGGCGGCGACGGAGCTGCGGTCGTGGATACGTACGGCTATCCGGTCGAGACTACGGGCAACGCGGTACTGGACATTTTGGAGCACCGTTCGTCCACGCGCGCTTTTGCGCGCGATGACAACGACCGTCCCGTGGCGGTGACCGATGAGCAGCGGGCGGCGATTCTGCATGCGGCGAGTCGCGCGCCGTCGGCAGGCGCCATGATGATGTATTCCATCGTGAGCATTCGTGAGCAGGCTACGCTCGATCGTCTTGCCGACCTGTGCGACCACCAGCCCATGATCGCCAAGGCGCCCTGGGCACTCATATTTGTGGTCGATTATGCCAAGTGGATCGATCTGTTTGAGCACGTGGGCTGCTTTGAGCCCGAGTTTGTCGAGCGCACAGGTAAGGCACCTCGCCGTGCACCGGGTTTGGGCGACTTTGCCATCGCGGCCCAGGACGCCGTGATCGCCGCGCAAAACGCCGTGGTTGCCGCCGAGGCCCTGGGCCTGGGGAGCTGCTACATCGGTGATATCGTCGAGAATGCCGAGGAAGTTGCCGAGCTGCTCGATCTGCCGCCCTATACCATGCCGCTGTCGATGCTCATCATCGGCACGCCTCGCAAGGAGCGTCCGGCCATTGCGCACCCCGTGGTGAACCTGGTGCACGAGGAGCACTACCGCCGCGCCGACGCCGCGACGATGGACGCGCAGGTGGCCGAGATGGACGCGATGTTCCGCCCGCACGCCCGCGAGGTGGGGGAGCGCGTCGTGGACATCTATACCCGCAAGCACACGAGTCCCTTTATGGCCGAGATGAGCCGATCCATGGAATGGTGGTTCAAAAACTGGCTTGGAAAATGACGAATGTGACAAGGGGGCAGTCCCTTTGTCACATTCCATATCGCCGTGGTAGCCTAAAGACTGTATAAATCTTTATCTAGCTGGGAAAACAGTGCATTAAAACATGGGCCGATTGCCTATAATCCCTTCGAACATTAAAGTTGGGAGGAAACCGGCTTATGGAACAAAAGGCCAAGGAGGCAGCCTCGCACGCTGCGATTCCTGTGAGCATCTCGGCGATGCTCGTCACGCTGGGCGTGGTGTACGGCGATATCGGCACCAGCCCTATGTATGTAACCAAGGCGCTCGTTGCCGGCAACGGCGGCATCGGAAGTGTCACGGAGGAGTTCGTGCTTGGCGCGCTCTCCCTTGTCGTGTGGACGGTCACGCTGCTGACGACCGTCAAGTACGTGCTGATCTCGCTGCGCGCCGACAACCACGGCGAGGGCGGTATCTTTGCCCTGTACAGCCTGGTCAAGCGTTGCGGCAAGTGGCTCATCATCCCCGCTATGCTGGGTGGCGCGGCGCTGCTCGCCGACGGCATCCTGACGCCTGCCGTTACCGTGACCACGGCCATCGAGGGCCTTCGCACCATCCCGGCGGTCCACGCCGTGCTCGGTGACGACCAGGGTCGCGTTGTCGCGATTACGCTCGCCATTATCATTGCGCTCTTCTTGGTGCAACGCATCGGCACGGCCAAGATCGGTCACGCCTTTGGCCCCATCATGACGCTGTGGTTTTTGTTCCTGGGCGGTACGGGCCTATTCTTTGTCTTCCAGCATCCCGCGGTGCTGCTGTGCCTCAACCCGCTGCGCGGCATCGGCTTTCTGCTGAGCCCCAACAACCATGCGGGCATCATGATTCTGGGCAGCTGCTTCCTCGCCACCACCGGTGCCGAGGCGCTCTATTCCGACATGGGCCATGTGGGCCGCGGCAACATCTACGCCACCTGGCCGTTCGTTAAGTGCTGCCTGCTGCTGTCCTACATGGGTCAGGGCGCGTGGCTTATCAACAACGCTGCCAACCCCGAGCTCATGGGCATCGCCGACCTCAACCCCTTCTACCAGATGCTCACCCCGGGCCTGCGTCCCTTTGCCGTCGGCCTTTCCACCGTCGCCGCCATCATCGCCTCGCAGGCGCTCATCACCGGCGCATTCTCGCTGGTGTCCGAGGCCAGCCGCCTGGACCTTATGCCGCACATGCAGGTCTTCTACCCTGCCGAGACCAAGGGCCAGCTCTACATCCCCATGGTCAACAACGTCATGCTCGTGGGTTGCGTCATCGTGGTGCTGCTGTTCCAGAACTCGGCGCACATGGAGGCTGCGTACGGCTTGGCTATTACCCTGACCATGATGTGCACGACGCTGCTGCTCTTCTTCTATCTGCACGTGGAGCGCAAGCTCAAGGTTGCGCCGTGGATCTTTGCCGTCTTCTTCCTCATGCTCGAGGGCTTCTTCTTTGTGAGCTCGCTCACCAAGTTCTTCCACGGCGGCTATTTCACCATCCTTATGGCTGCACTCATCATGGGCATTATGGTGTGCTGGTACAACGGCACGGCGGTCGAGCGGCGTCAGTTTACGCTGCTGCCGCTGCGCAGCTATCTGCCGCAGCTCAAGCGCCTGCGCGACGACGATCGCTACGAGCCTATGAGCGACAACATCGTGTACCTGACCAAGGACACCAACACCGACTACATCGACCGCGATATCGTCTACTCGATTTTGGACAAGCATCCCAAGCGCGCCCGCGCCTGGTGGTTCGTGAACGTCGAGACCATGGACGAACCGCATACCTTTGCCTATTCGGTCGAGACGTTTGGCACCGATTACGTGTTCCGCGTGCATCTGTACCTGGGCTACAAGGTTAACCAGCGCGTGAACGCCTACCTGCGCCAGGTTGTTCAGGATCTGGCCGCCACTGGCGAGCTGCCGCCGCAGATGCACGACTACTCGGTCTACAAGGATCCGGGCAACATCGGCACGTTCAAGTTCGTCATGATCCGCAAGCTCCTGGCGCCCGAGAGTGACGTGGAGCCGAGCGAGCGCACGGCCATCACGCTCAAGTACATCATCCGCCGCTTTGCCGGTACGCCGGCGCGCTGGTATGGCCTGGAGAACTCCAACGTGAGCTTTGAGTATGTGCCGCTGTTCACCAAGTTCAAGGCTGTGAACAAGATGCAGCGCCTGGCCCCCAACGAGCGCCCGTAGTCGACACCCGAGATTTGACTGTGAACGGGCAGGTTTGCAATGACGGGAAATGAGTCAGGGGAGAAAACCATGGACGCAAAGACGCTTAACGGTCGCGATCTTGCGGCCGAGCTGGTGCGCGAGGCACGCGTCGACGCCGCCGAAGATCGGTTCTTTACAAATCGAGCCAACATGGACATGGCCGATCGCGTGATTTCGGTCGTGGCGCTGGTGTTTGTCGCGGCGTGCGTGTGCGCACTGCTCGCGCACGTGCTGTTTGTCTAGCGACCGCGGGCTGCAAAGGCTATACACTTGAAACCACCACAAGGGAGAACCACCACAAAGGTGCCTGTCCCCTTTGTGGTGGTTTTGTTTTTGAGAGAGGGGCGGGGCGCTGATGGACGTCCGTGCGGACGGCGATATTGCCGAGAACTTTTGGTGGCGGCGTACAACGCTGACGCGTCGCAGCCCCCTGTATGACGCCTGCGTATCGGCGGGGCTGCTGGTCGCAGCGACGATCGTGGGCGCGCTGCTCGATCATCCGGGGCTCGCGCCGAGCATCATGATCGTCTATGTGTTTGCCGTGCAGCTGTGCGCTTTCTTTACCTGGAGCCGCCTGTACTGCCTGCTGACTTCTGCCGCCGCCGTGGCGCTCTACAACTTCTTGTTTGTCGACCCGCGCTGCTCGCTGTCGTTTATCGACCGCGTCTATCCCGGCATGTTCTTTATCATGTTTGCGGTCTCGCTCGTATCGAGCTCGATCGCGCTGGCCCTGCGCCGCGCCTTGGCGCAGGCTGCCGCCAGCGACCGCCGCACGCATATGGTGCTTGAGACCAACCGCATGCTGCAGCGGTGCGCCGATCAGCAACAGATTGTGCACGCTATGGCAACGCAGCTGGCGCGTCTTTCGGACTGTCCGGTCGTGTGGTATAGCGCCGATGCCGATAACGATGACCTGCTGCCGCGCACGACGTACACGGCCGTGGGCGATGCCGCGCCGGTGCACCAGTTGGCGCCCCAGATGCCGCCGCGGCTCTCGGCATCCGCCTATGTGGGAACGCCACTCGATGCCACCTATGGCGCTTCGGCGTTCTACGGCATATACCTGACCGTGCGCTCGGGTGACACCATGGTGCGCGCGGGTGATCCCGCCTCGGTGGTGGGGGTGCTTGCCATTGTCGCCGAGCCCGACGTGCTGACGCATGAGGAGCGGACACTTGCCGATGCCATCGTGAGCGAAGGCGAGCTGGCGCTCGATCGCGCCCGCGCCATGAAGGCCCGCGAGGAGGCGGCGGTGCTCGCCAAAAACGAACAGCTGCGCGCCAACCTGCTGCGTTCCATCTCGCACGACCTACGCACGCCGCTCACCAGTATTTCGGGCAATGCCGATGTGCTGCTCGACCAGGGCTCGACCGGCACCGCCGTGCTCGACGCCCAGACGCGTCGCGGCCTGCTCCTATCCATTCGCTCGGACGCACAATGGCTCAACGCCACTGTCGAGAATCTGCTCGCCATCACCAAGCTCGAGGGCGGCGGCATGCGCCTGTCGACCACGCTCGAGCTCATGGACGATATCGTCGAGGAGGCGCTGCGTCACGTAAATCCGGCCGTGCGCGAGCACGACCTTAAGGTGGTGGCGTGCGATGAGCCGGCGCTCGTCAACGTCGACGCGCGCCTGATGGTGCAGCTGGTGGTCAATCTGGTGAACAACGCCATCACCTATACGCCTGCGGGCTCGCATATCGTAATCTCGATTGGCGTCCACGATGGATGCGTGGCGTGCTCGGTTGCTGATGATGGCCCGGGCATTGCGCCCGAGGACCGCGAGCGAATCTTTGAGTCGTTCTACACCGCCAACCATGGCCTGGCCGACAGCTGCCGCAGTGTGGGCTTGGGGCTTTCGCTCTGTCGCTCCATTGCGCTGGCACATGGCGGTAGCATAGAGGTTGCCGCGGCGGCCCCGCACGGCTCTGTCTTTACGATTGAGCTTCCCGCCGCCGATGTTTCGTTTGATAAGGAGTAGCGCCGTGCCGAACTCTGCCGCAAAACCGCTCATCTTGGTCGTTGAGGACGATCCCGCCGTCCGCAACCTTATCGTTGCCGCGCTCGAGGCACACGGCTTGCGCCATATGGCGGTGGAGACCGCCCACGCCGCCATTGCCGCCGCCTCGTCGCAGGCGCCGAGCATTGTGCTGCTCGATCTGGGCCTGCCCGATATGGACGGCGTCAAGGTGGTGGAGTCGGTGCGCGCGTGGTCGGGCATGCCGATCATCGTGGTCTCGGCACGCAGCGAGGACGCGGACAAGATCCGCGCGCTCGATGCCGGCGCCGACGACTACCTGACCAAGCCGTTTTCGGTCGAGGAGCTGCTCGCGCGCATTCGCACGACGCTCAGGCGCCTTTCGTATGCGCAAACGGGCGGCGTTGCCTCCGAGGGCTCGTTCGATACCGGTGAGCTGCATATCAATTTTGATGCCGGCATCGCCACGATGGATGGCGAGGAGCTGCATCTGACGCCGATTGAGTACAAGCTTTTGTGCTTGCTGGCGCACAACGCCGACAAGGTGCTGACGCACCAGTTTATCTTGCACGAGATTTGGGGCACGGCGACCAAGAGCGACCTGGCGAGCCTGCGTGTCTTTATGGGCACGTTGCGTAAGAAGATCGAGTCCGACCCCGCGCATCCGCGTTACATCCAAACCCATGTAGGCATTGGCTACCGCCTGGTCACCCAAGGCTAGATCGCCAACCACCATCCCAATATGAGTTGCGGTGAAATACGGTCTAAAGTTGCCTAATTCCAGGCAAAACAGTCCGTATTCCACCGCAACTTTGTTATTTGCCCTTGGGCTTGCTGGCGTAGAACCTCTTCTTTTTGGGCTTGCCGGCGGGGGAGGGTTTGCCGTTGCCGCGTGGTCCTCGGTCGCCGGTCTGCGCGTGCGCGGGTACTGCCGCACGGGGCTTGCGGGCCTCGGGGTTGCGCAGTTCCTCAACGCGCTCGGCAATCTCCTCGGCGCTAAAGCCGACCTCGGCCATGGCGTCCTCGATGGGCAGGCGGCGCACGATGTAGCAGTGATGCACCTTCTGGTTGCGCGCGAAGTCCTCGGGGATGGTCTGCGCCGTAATGTCCTCCAGCACCACGCCCACGCGCGCGAGCTTGCGCGTTTCGGGGCGGAAGCCGCGCAGGTTGCAGCTAAAGATGGCATGGCCGCCCTGCGCGAGCAGGCGCGATACGCCGGCCAACAGCTCAACATGGTCGCGCTGGACATCCCAGGTGCGGCGGCCCATCTTGGAGGAGTTCGAGAACGTGGGCGGGTCGACAAAGATCAGGTCCCAGCGGTTGCGCGTCTGGCGCTGGTCGCGAATCCAGGCGAGCACGTCGTCGCGCACAAAATGATGCTGAGGCCCCACAAGGCCGTTCTGGCGCATGTTGCGCTCGGCCCAGTCCAGATAGGTATTGGAGAGGTCGACCGTCACGGTCTCCTCGACGCCGCCATCGGCCGCGTAGCAGGTGGCAGTGCCGGTGTAGGCGAACAGGTTGAGGAAGCGGCGCGCCTGCTTGGCGTGCTCGCGCACCAGGTTGCGGGTGACGCGGTGGTCCAAGAAGATGCCGACGTCCAGGTAGTCGTCAAAGTTGACGGCAAAGGTGAGGCCGCCCTCTTCGATGAGCGGCAGGCGACGACGCGCGATATTGGCGCGCTCGCCCGAGCCGCCCTTGCCGGCGCCCTGCTTGCCGTACTGCGAGCCGCCGCGCGAACGCATGCGGGCCTTGGCGTGCACATGCTCGGCGGGAACATCTAGGATGCGCGGCGCGATGGCCAGAATGTCGAGCATACGGGCCTGGGCCAGTGCGGGGTCGATGGTCTTGGGCGCGGCGTATTCGGCGATGACGAGCCAGCGGCCCGGCGTCTGCGGGCAACCCTCGTACAGGTCGATAGCGGCGGAGTAGTCGGGCAGGTCGGCATCGTAGACGCGGTAGCAGCTCACGCCCTCGCGTCTGGCCCACTTGCGGCGCAGACGGGCATTCTTGCGCAGGCGGTTGGCGAACTGCTCGGACTCGGGGATG
Organism: uncultured Collinsella sp.; assembly: GCA_959605475.1. Lineage (GTDB taxonomy): Bacteria > Actinomycetota > Coriobacteriia > Coriobacteriales > Coriobacteriaceae > Collinsella. Next base: position 12,874 of record CAUHFS010000009.1, read on the forward strand.
AGCACGGGCAGCGGCTTGCCGTCGCCCAGGTCGAGCATGGCGGCAGGCTCGGGCATGGCGGAAGCGGTGGCTTTGTCGTTAACGTCGTTGGCATTCGCAGCCTCGGCCTTGGCATCCGCACTGGTCGCAGCCTCAAACGCTGCGGCGGCGTGGTCGAGCGAAGGCCAGACTTCGACGGTCGCCTCTTCGTTGTTGGGCATGACGGCGATCGAGCGCTCGGGCTCGGTGTGGAGCGCGCGGGCCAGCAATCCGTCGCGGGTGAGCGCGGCGACCGGCGCCGCGGCAAGCTCGGGCGCGCGGCGCAACTCGCCGATGAGCGTCATGGTGTCATGCATGAGCGAAAGCGGTGTCTCGGTCGTATCCGCGACCACGGCGGCGCCGGCGACAGCGCCCGTGTGGTCCAGTACGGTGGCGGACTTGGCGGCGCAAAAATCGACAAAGCGCTTGTAGCCGGCACATTTAACCATGCGCTCAGCGGTCTTGCGGGCGGTGGGGTCAACATCCACGGCCACGATGCGCGCCTGGCGCTCGCGCGCTGCCGCCTCGCGCTCGCGCGCCTCGGCAAGCAGCTGCTCCCACAGGGCGGCATCGTGCAGCTGCCAGCCCTCAAAGCCCCAGCGCTCGCGTGCGGCGCCCGGGGCGCGGTCGGTCAGAATGTTCACGGCCTCCAGCAGCAGACCGCCGCCGGCGCACGAGGCGTCGATCAGCGTGGGAAGGGCTTCGTTCTCGTAATCGTCGGCCGTCAGCTCGCGCTCGCATAGTGCGGTCCAGCCGACCTGCGCCAGCACCAGAGCGGCGTAGTCGGGGCGCAACACGTGTGCGCCCTCGCCGGCACGAGTCGCAGCGGGCGGTAGGCGTTTGAACAGCGGGTCGCCCGAAAGGTCTAGGCTTATGCTCGCGCGGCGCTGGCGCAGCGAAAGCAGTAGGTGAACATCGGGGTCGGCGGCATCGACGTCGGCGCGACGGCCCGTGGTCTCGGCCAGACGGTCGCACAGCGCGTCCTTGGCGCGCAGGGCCGAGAAGCGCGTGTTGCGCAGCTGCTCGGTCACGCCGCGGGCGGTGATGGCGATGGTAGCGCCCGGGTGAACGATGCTTTCCCAGGCGATGTCGTAAACGCCGTCGTACAACTCATCGGCATCCTGCGCCTCAAAGCGCCCAAGCACTACAAACACGCGGCTGGCCAGGCGCGACCACAGACAGGCGCGGTAACCTTCTTCGAGCTCGCCCTCAAATGTAGCGCGGCCCTTCAGGCGGCGGACATGCGAAAGCCCGAGGCGTTTAAGCTCATCGGCGAGTGCGGACTCAAAGCCCTCGGGGCAGCTTGCGTAAAATTCCATGGGTGACCTCTCTGGTTGCGTCGCTCCATTATATGATGGATGCTTCGTTTGCCCTTATCCTCGAAAGGAACCCATATGATTGATGCGTGTCCCGAACCCGCTGTGCTCTTTTTTGACGTGGACGGCACGCTGACGTCGTTCGACCCCGACGATATGACCGATAAGGACTTCAATGCAATCCATCCGTCGAAGGCTGTTGTCGATGCATTTGGTCGCCTGCGCAATGCGGGCCACCAGGCATTTATCTGCACGGGCCGTCCCCTGTGGCTGGTTGCCGATGGCCTGCGTGCGCTGAACCCGGCGGGTATCGTTGCCATGGCGGGCGCCACACTCGAGGTCGAGGGATGCGTGGTACACGAGGACTGCTTTGACGAAGACATTGTTGAGGAGCTCGCGCGTCGCATTACTGTGGCGGGCGGCGAGGCGTTGTTCGAGACGAATGGTGTCACCTATTCACTTGAGCCAGTTGGTGTCGAACAGTCATTTCTGCTAGGCGCCGGCGTGGTGCATGGCACCGACCAGATGCGCGTCGATGGGCATTTGCGCGTAGGCAAGGTGTGCATTAACGCGTGCGACCTGGCTCGCGTAGCCAACGACGATGGCTTTATCGATCGCGAGTTTGAGCTGTGCAACACCGGTGGCCAGAATCGCGAGCTGAGCCCCAAAGGCATCGACAAGGGCTTGGGCGTGGCGCGAGCGCTGGAGTATCTGGGCCGCACTGGCAATGCGCGCACCTTTGGCTTTGGCGATTCGGGCAACGACCTGGGCATGCTCGCCGCCGTCGAGACGGCTGTGGCCATGGGCAATGCCATGCCCGAGGTCAAGGCGGTCGCCGACTACGTGACCGACGACGTCGCGAACGACGGCACCGTCACCGCGATGCAACATTTCGGCCTCATCTAATGAATCTCGCCTTCTGACGTTTGCTCAAACTGCGACTCTTTGCTTTTGCATGCTCAATCGATTTATCAATCCAAACACTGAGGTGTTTATGCCGTTCGCCGAGAAGATAGAAAACCGCAGTTCACGCCTTGATAAACGTAGGTAAAGTGTTTAGCAGTTTATCGGCCGTATGCTAACGAAAGGAATCAGGCAGATGGCAATCAAGGTGTTCGCTGACGGTGCAAACCTCGAGGGCATGCTCGACATGTACGAGAACGGCAACGTTCAGGGTTTCACGACCAACCCGTCCCTTATGAAGAAGGGCGGCGTGACGGATTACCGCGCGTTTGCCAAGGAGGTCCTGGCCCACATCACCGATGTGTCCGTGTCGTTTGAGGTCTTTGCCGACGACGTCGAGACCATGGAGGTCGAGGCCCGCGAGATCGCTACCTGGGCCGAGAACGTCTACGTCAAGATTCCGTGCGTGACCACCAAGGGTGAGTCCACGGCCGAGTTGGTGCGCAAGCTTTCCGCCGACGGCATTAAGGTCAACGTCACCACCATCTTTACGCCTGCGCAGGTCGACGAGATGGTCGACGCTGTCGACGCCGAGACGCCGTCCATCATCTCGCTCTTTGCCGGCCGTATCGCCGACACGGGTGTCGATCCCATTCCGTTTATGACGGAGTCGGTCAAGAAGGCCGCCGCCAAGCCCAACTGCGAGGTCCTGTGGGCGTCCACGCGCGAGCTTATCAACATTTACCAGGCGCAGGCCTGCGGCTGTCAGATCATCACGGTGCCCAACAGCATCCTGGCCAAGCGTAAGAACATCGGCCGTGACCCGTACGAGGTCTCGCTCGATACCGTGCGCGGTTTTGCCAAGGATATCGCCTCGCTCGGTTTCCATATCCTGCCGTAACGCGAACGCTGGCTACATCGCGGGTTGTTCGCCCCGGCCTTTCCTTTCCCTATCGCTCACGCGCTTCGCGAGGGTCGCGCTAGGCAAAGGAAAGGCCGGGGCTGCCGACACGAACTTGCCGGTAGGTTGGTGATAGGCTTCCATATCCTGCCGTGGACAAAGGTACTCCCGCCTGCGCCGTGCAAAATTGAGAGTATTCAGCAAGGTAAAGGCTTTTACCAGCTGGGTGAAGCATGGAACAGCCCCCGTTTTGGCTCTGATGACGCTAAAACGGGGGCTGTTTCTTGCTTTTTCGTCTCTGAGGGGCATCCGGAACGGTGGAATTTGCAGAATACTCGCGATTTTGCACGTCGCGAGAGGGGGGACCCTTGCTTGGCGGTTTACTTCCCCTGCACCATGGTGAGGGAGATCTTTTTGCGGTCGCGATCGACCTTTTCTACCCATACCTTCACCGTGTCGCCGACGCGCACCACGTCGCTGGGGTGCTTGACGAAGCGGCTGGCCAGCTTGGAGATGTGCACGAGGCCGTCCTGGTGCACGCCCACGTCGACGAAGGCGCCAAAGTCGACGACGTTGCGCACCGTGCCCTTGAGTTCCATGCCGGGTTCCAGGTCATCGATGGAAAGCGCCGAGCGGCTAAAGACCACCTCGGGCGCGTCGTCGCGCGGGTCGCGCCCGGGCTTCTTGAGCTCGTTGACGATGTCGATGAGCGTTAAGGTGCCGCAGTCCAGGTCGCTTGCCAGTGCCGAGATGCTGCCCAGGCGGCGCTCGATGTCGGGCACGCCGCCACGGCTGAGCTCGCTTGCCGCTACGCCGGCGCGCTCCAGGACGGCCGTGGCCACCTCGTAGCTCTCGGGGTGGACGCTCGTCGCGTCGAGCGGGTTCTTGCCGCCGCTGATGCGCAAAAAGCCGGCTGCGTTGAGATATGCCTTGGGTCCCAGTTTGGGGACCTTCTTAAGCTGGCGGCGATCGGTAAAGGCGCCGTTTTCCTCGCGGTAGGCCACGATGTTTTTGGCTACGCTCGGCGTGATGCCCGATACATATCCCAGCAGGCTTGCGCTTGCGGTGTTCACGTCGACGCCCACACGGTTGACGACGTCCTCCACCACGTGGCCCAGGGTGCGCGAAAGCTCGGCCTGGTCGAGGTCGTGCTGGTACTGACCCACGCCGATGGACTGGGGCGGAATCTTGACGAGCTCTGCCAACGGGTCCTGCAGGCGGCGGCCCAGGCTCATGGCACCACGCACGGTGACGTCCAGGTCGGGATACTCCTGGCTGGCGAGCTCGGAGGCGGAGTACACCGACGCGCCGGCCTCGTTGACGATGGTGTATCGCAGCCCAGGCGCCTGCTCGGCGATGAACTCCGAGACGACTTCCTCGGTCTCGCGGCTGGCGGTGCCGTTGCCGATGACGATGGTGTTGACGCCGTCCTTCTTGACGAGGCGGGCGAGCTCGCGCTTGGTGCCGGCGACGTCGTGGCGCGGCTTGGTGGGGTAGACTACGCCGTGGTCGAGCAGCTTGCCGGTCTCGTCCATGACGGCGACCTTGCAGCCGGTGCGGTAGCCCGGGTCGAGCGCGAGCACGCGTGCGCCGCGCACGGGGCGCGCCGAGAGCAGGCCCTCGAGATTCTTGGCAAAGACGTTGATGGCCTCGGTCTGGGCGCGAACGGTGAGCTTGGCGCGGGCCTCGCGCTCCAGGGAGGGGGCCATAAGGCGCTTGTAGCCGTCGGCGATGGCGGCGTCGAAGACCGGGGCGAAGACGCCCTGGCGTCGGGGCCAACGGCTACCGAGGCGTGCCGTGGCGGCGGCGCCGTCGACGTTGACGCGTACGCGGAGCTTGCCCTCGCGCTCGCCGCGGTCGATGGCAAGGATGCGGTGGTTGGGGATCTTGCGCACGGGTTCGTCGTAGTTGTAGTAGGGCTCGTAGGGGGTCTTCTCGGCGGGGTCGGTGGCCTCGACGACGATGTCGGCGGTGTTTTGTGTAAAGGTGCGCAGGTCGGCGACGTTCTCCGGGTCCTCGGCTACCGTCTCGGCCACGATGTCGGCGGCGCCGGCAAGCGCCTTCTCGGGCGTGTCGAAGCCGGCCTCCTCGTTAACGTATGCCGCGGCGGTGACGAGCGCGCTGCCCTTGGCGGATGCCTGCATGATGATCATGTTGGCAAGCGGCTCCAGGCCTGCCTCGCGGGCCTTCTGCGCGCGGGTCATGCGCTTTTTGCGGTAGGGCTTGTAGAGGTCCTCGACACGCTGGAGCTGCGTGGCCTCGCGGATCTGTGCCTCGAGCTCGGGCGTGAGCTTGCCTTGGGCGTCGATGAGCAGAATGACGTCCTCTTTACGCTGCTCAAGATTGCGCAGGTAGGACAGGCGCTCGTCGAGTGCGCGCAGGGCGACGTCGTCCATGCCGCCCGTGGCTTCCTTGCGGTAGCGCGAGATAAATGGGATGGTGTTGCCCTCGTCGATGAGCTTGACGGCCGCCTCGACGTTGGCGGCCTTAAGGTTGAGCTCGCGGGCGAGCTGGGCGATAAGATCCATGGAACTTCCTGTCTGTGAGTACGTTACAGGTGCATGAGCCACCCAGTCTACCACCCGCCCGCGCCGCGGCTGCAAAGAAAGCCCCGCGGGCAGGAGGCTGCTCGCGGGGCAAAGAAGAGGGGCTTATTTGTGGCGGACCGAGGGACTCGGCATGGGGTTTCTGCCGCGGCCGCTCTTAAGGCATTACAGCTCGACGAGCTGGCCGGTCTCGGCGGCCTCCTTGATGGCGTTGAGAAGCGTGAGCGTCTTGACGTTGTCGGCGGGGGTCACGACGGGCTCGACCTCGCGGCGGACGACCTTCACAAAGTGCTTGAGCTGCATCTTGTGCGGCAGCGCCGGGTCGACGGCCGGAATCTCCATCTGCAGCGGCTTGTGCCAGTTGGAGGCGCCGTCGTAGGAGAACTGGTGCAGGCGGGGCAGCGAAAGGGCGCCCAAGGTTCCGCCGATAAAGTAGGCGTCAGCGTCGAAGGGGCGATACTGCGGATCCTCGCGAGCGGTTGCCTCCCAGTTCCAGGGGCTGGCGGTGGCGTCGGAGATGGTCATGCTTGCGAGCGCGCCATCGGCAAAACGGACGTTGACCACGGCGGAGTCCTCGGTCTCAAAACCGCGGGCGGCGCTGGACTGCATGCCCTGGACGGCAACGGGCTCGCCCAGCAGGTAGCGGAGCAGGTCGACGTCGTGCACCAGGTTGACCAGGATCGGGCCGGCACCCTTCTTGCGGCGCCACTCGACATCGAAGTACTCGTCATTCTTATAGATCATATAGTGGAAGCTCGACACGGTGAGCTTGCCCAGCTCGCCGGACTCGATGATCTCCTTGGCCTTGTTCACAAACGGGTTGTGACGACGGTGCTGACCCACGAGCACGGGCACGCCGGCGGTCTCGGCCTCGGCGGCGAAGGCCTGGGCATCCTCGAGGTCGTTGGAGATCGGCTTTTCGACCAGCGGCACGATGTTGCGCTTGATGGCCTCGCGGGCAACGCCCAGGTGCAGGTCGTTGGGGGTGGCGATGATGACGGCCTCGGGCTTGGCCTCGTCCATCATCTGGGCGGGATCGGTGTAAAACGGCACGCCGGCGGCCTCGGCCGTGGCGCGGGCGCCCTCAAAGGCGTCGGCGATGGCGACGAGTTCGGCCTCGGGCTCCTCGGTGACAAAGCGGATGTGGTTGCGGCCCATGGCGCCGGCGCCGATAACGGCAATGCGGACGGGGTTGAGCTCAGACATTACGACTCCTTAATGCTGGTGGCTGGTGGAATGCGACAAAGGGACTGTCCCTTTGTCGCATCGGTACAACTAGGCGGACTTCTTCTTGCTGTCGGAGACCATCATGTAGACGGTGAGCACGACGGCGATGGCGGCAATCACGATGGCGCCGTAGAAGGACTGCTGGTAGGCGGCGCTGCCGGCCTCGGCGTGATACAGCACGGCGGTGATGGGCTGGCTGATCCAGGTAGAAGCGGCGTAGCCCAGGAACATGATGCCGTAGTTGACGCCGATGTTGCTGGTACCAAAGGCGCCGCCGGTGAGCGGCGGGTAGATGACGAGCAGGGCGCCAAAGCTAAAGCCGAGCAGGGAGAGCGCCACAAAGAACATGCTCTGCGTAAAGCTCATCGACATGATGACGAGCGCGACGATGGTGACGACAAGGCTGATGAGCAGCGACTTGTAGGCGCCGAGCTTGTCGATGATCTGGCCAAAGGACAGACGACCGACCAGGTTGGCGCAGGTGTTGACGGAGACGACCACGCCGCCGAGGGCGACAGCTGCGGCGCTCGTGGGGTCGGCGAAGAGCTGGACGGCGGCGATGGAGGCAACCTTGCCCACGAGCAGGGTGCCTGCAGTGGCGGCAAAGGCGAAGGTGACGATGAGGACCCAGAAGCGCGGGGTTTTGACCATCTCGCCCGGGGTGAGGTCACCGAAGGTGCCGGCGTGCGCGCCGCCCTTGGGGGCCTCGAAGCCCTCGGGCAGCCAGCCGGCCTCGGGGGCCTTCAGGAACAGGGCGGAGGCGGCGATCGTCACAAAGAAGATGACGCCGAGTGCCTTGAGGGCGCCAAAGATGCCCAGGCTCGGGATGAGCAGTGAGGCGAGCATCGGGGACAGCACGGCGGGGCCGGCGGTCGAAGCGGCCAGGGTGATGCCGGAGGCGAGACCCTTCTTGTCGATGAACCACTTTTGGCCGGTGGTGAGCGCGGGGTTGTAACCCAGACCGTTGCCGATGGCGGCGACGAGCGAGAACCACAGGTAGAACTGCCACGGCTCGGTGACGGTGCCGGACATGAACCAGCCCACGCCGTAGCACACGGCGGCGGCGATCACGACGTTGCGGGGGCCGATCTTGTCGGAGATACGGCCGGCGAAGATGCCCGTCACGGCCATGATGGTCTGGAAGACCGGGAAAGCCCAGGTAAGTGCGCTGGACCACTCGGGGTAGACGGCGAGCAGATTCTTGGACACGACGGAGTACAGCGCGATGGAGCTGATGAAGAACATGGTGACGCACGCGGCAGAAAGCACGACGGCGCGACCCTTATTGGAGTTGGTGGAAGCCATTGGACTCTTTCTAATCGATACGGGGGAGGGAGGGGCGCGTCCGCGGGGCCTCCCAGTCGGGCTGGTTTACTGATCGGTCGGCTTTGCGACGCCGGACTCGTCGGACCAAAGCTCGACACCCTTGTTCTTGAGGTAGTTGTCGGCAAAGGCGCGGCGGCCGCCGGGCTTGGCGGTGAGGTCGCCCATCATATTGGAGAAGCCGCCGTCGACCTTGATGGCGTCGCCGGTGGTAAAGTCTGAGCGCGTGGACGCCAGGAACATGACGGCGTTGGCGATATCGCTGACCTCGCCGATGCGACGCGTGGCGATGAGGCGGCTGCGGCTCTTCTCGACCTCGGGATCGGCGTAAAAGCTTGCCGACATGGGGGTCTTGACGAAGCAGGGCTCGACGCAGTTGGAGCGCACGCCGTAGGGACCCCACTCGGCGGCGAGCATCTTGGACATCATGTTGACGCCCGCCTTGGTGGAGCTGTACACGCCCGAGAACGTTTCGGGGGAGTGGCTGGCAACGGTCGAGATGTGCACCAGACGACCCTGGCCGGCCTTGATCATCTCGCGACCAAAGCGCTGCGAGGTGATGAAGTAGCCGGTGAGGTTGACGTTGATGACCTCGTTCCAGTCGGAGAGCGGCAGGTCCTCCATGGCTGCGAAGCGCAGGATGCCGGCGGTGTTGACGAGAACGTCGACGCGGCCGAAGTTGGCGATGGTGGCGTCGACGGCGGCCTGAACCTCGGCCTCGTCGGTGGCGTTCATCTTGTAGCCCTCGGCGTGGATGCCAAACTCGGCAGCGAGGTCGGCGGCAGCGGCCTTGACCTTCTCCTCGTCCAGGTCGAGCAGGACGACGTTAGCGCCATTGCGGGCGAACTCGCGGCAAATCTCGACGCCCATGCCGCCGAGCGCTCCAGTCACAGCGCAAACATCGCCCTCGAGCTTAAGCCAATTGCTCATAGGAACTTCCCTTCTTATGCCTCCCGGTGGGTCGCTCCCATTAACCGACCCACGTGGTTTTCGCTGGTTATCGTATGCTTTGCATTTGCGCAGGTGAATTGCATATTTGTTAGAATGGCGTTAACCATAGGTTTACACTGTGCGATGCAGTTTATTCTCAATTGAGCGCATGACCTGCGAAAACAACCTCCTGTGGCACCATGTGGCCACGGGCGCGAAAACGGGAGATTGACGTGTACGATCGACGACTTGAGGCCATATCGGCCGCTGCGGAGCTGGGAAGCTTCTCGCGTGCGGCGGCACAATTGCGCGTGTCGACTCCGGCGCTCGTCAAGCAGGTGTCGGGCTTCGAGGCCGAGTTCGGCATCACGCTGTTCGAACGCTCGCACTCGGGCGTCAAAGTGACGCCGGCCGGCGCACTGCTGGTGGACGACGCGCGCTCGATCATGCGGCAGTCCGAGGACGCGCTGCGCCGTGCCCGACGCGCGGCGGGCGATGGCGGTGCCGTGCGCCTGGGCGTGTCGATGATGTGCCCGGGGCGCCAAACGCTGTCGATGTGGTCGGGCATCCACGATCTGGAACCGTCGCTGCGATTTGAAATCGTGCCGGTAAGCGATCTCTACGACGAGCGCGAGACCGTCATGCGTAGCTTGGGCCGCGAGGTCGATGTGGTGCAATCGAGTTTTTCTACCCCACGCTGGGGTGATGCCTGCCAAAAGCTCCGCATTGTCAACGTGCCGTTTTATATCGATCTGCCGCGCACGAGCCCGCTGGCGCGCAAGAATCGCATTACGGTTGCCGACTTGGAGGGTATGCGTCTGCGCGTACTGCGCCACGGCAACGACGCCATGGACAGCCTGCGCATCGATCTTTTGGCCGATGGCGGCGTGGACGTGATCGACGTGGACAGTTTTGACTTTGCGCTCTTTAACGAGGCGGAGGAAAAGGGCGACGCGGTGCTCACTTGCGGGGCGTGGTCGGGCGTGCACCCGGCTTTTGTAGGCGTGCCGTTCCTATGTGGCCGCGAGGTGCCGGTCTTCTTGCACTACCCGCTCGAGCCCACCCTCCAAGTACAAAAATTCGTCAACGCCATTGCCCAACTCCTCAAGTAGCTCACACAAAACGAGGCCCTGGCCAAACGGCCAGGGCCTCACTAACCTTTATTCCGTTTTAAACGACGGGCTGATCACGCGTAGGAGGGTGCCCCGTGGACGGCGGTGTATTTCCTCCGCGCGCAGTTTCGCAGCGCAGCGAGAATGTTTGAGCACGGAGGAGTTACCCCGCCGCCCCGGGGAACCCTCCGTCAGTAATCGTTCCTACTCCAGCTCAAACGCACCCGTGTAGAGCTGGTAGTAATACCCGCGCTTGGCGATCAGTTCGTCGTGGTTGCCGCGCTCGATGATGCGGCCGTGGTCCAGGCAGATGATTGCGTCGGAGTTGCGCACGGTGGAGAGGCGGTGCGCGATGACAAACGTCGTGCGGCCCTCCATGAGCTTATCCATGCCCGCCTGAACGATGGCCTCGGTGCGGGTGTCGATGCTCGACGTTGCCTCGTCCAGAATCATTGCCGGCGGATCGGCGACGGCGGCGCGGGCGATCGAAATCAGCTGGCGCTGGCCCTGCGACAGCTGGGCGCCGTTGCCGGTGAGCATGGTGTCGTAGCCGTCGGGCAGGCGGGTGATAAAGTCGTCCGCGCCCGCGAGCTTGGCCGCCGCGATGCACTCCTCGTCGGTGGCATCCAGGTTGCCGTAGCGGATGTTATCCATCACGGTGCCGGTGAACAGGTTCACGTCCTGCAGCACGACGCCCAGGCTTCGGCGCAGGTCGGCCTTGCGGATCTTGTTGACGTTGATGCCGTCGTAGCGGATCTTGCCGTCGGCGATGTCGTAGAAGCGGTTGATGAGGTTGGTGATGGTCGTCTTGCCGGCTCCGGTGGCGCCGACAAACGCGATCTTCTGGCCCGGCTTGGCAAACACGGACACGCCGTGCAGCACTTCGTGGTCGGGCGTGTAGCCAAAGTCGACGTTGTCCATGACCAGGTCGCCACGCAGCGGCACGTACTCGATCTCGTCGGTTGCGCGGTGCGGATGTTTCCACGCCCACATGCCGGTGTGGTGGTCAGCCTCCTCGAGCTGCCAGGTATCGGGGTTGACCTGCGCGTTGACGAGCGTCACATAGCCTTCGTCGGCTTCGGGCTTCTCGTCGATGAGCTCAAAGATACGGTCGGCGCCGGCGAGGCCCATGACCACGGCGTTGATCTGCTGCGAGATCTGGCCGATCTGTCCGCAGAACTGCTTGGTCATGTTGAGGAACGGCACCACGACGGCAATCGACAGCGCCATGCCCGAGATGCTCAGGTTGGGCACGCCCAGCGCCAGGAAAATGCCGCCGGCAAGGGCCACCAGCACGTAGAGCAAGTTGCCCAGGTTCATAAGGATGGGCATGAGGATGTTGGCGTACATGTTGGCCTTCTGTGAGACCTCGAAGAGCTTTTCGTTGCGCTCGTCAAAATCGGCCTCGGCGGCAGACTCGTGGCAGAACGCCTTGACGACCTTCTGACCGTTCATGACTTCCTCGATATGGCCCTCGACCACGCCGAGCTCGGTCTGCTGCGCAATGAAGAAACGCGCGGAATTGGAGCCGAGCAGCTTGGTCATAAAGGTCATAAAGGCGACGCCGGCGATGATGACCAGGCACATCCACACGCTGTAGTACAGCATGATAAAGAACACCGTGACGATGATGATGATCGTCATGAGCAGGTTGGGCAGCGACTGACTGATCATCTGGCGCAGCGTATCGATGTCGTTGGTGTAGTGGCTCATGATATCGCCGCGCTGGTGCGTGTCGAAGTAGCGGATCGGCAGGTCCTGCATGCGGTTGAACATCATCTCGCGCAGCTTCTCGAGCGAGCCCTGCGTGACGATAGCCATGGCGCGGTTCCAGAAGAGCGAGGACAGGACGCCGACGCCGTAGATGCAGGCGAGGGTGGTCACGAGCTGCAGAATCTTGGGCTGTGCGGCTTCCCAATCGCCCGACTGCCACGATTCGCTAATAATCTGCAGGGCGCTCTGCAGGAAGGTCGCGCCGATGGAGTTGATGATGGCGCAGAGCACCACGCCGGCGACGACAAGGGGCAAAAGCACGGGATAGAAGCCAAAGAGCGTCTTGATGAGGCGCGACATGGTGCCGCCCTTACGGTTGAGCGCGCGCTCGGCGGTCGTTGCCTTACTCATGTGCCTCGCCTCCTTCCTGGGTCTGAGCTTGCGTTGCGGATGCCTCGGTGTCGGCCTCGACGGCCCCTTCGCCCTCGGCAGACATCTTGTTTTGCGAGGTAAAGGTCTCGCGGTAGATCTCGCTCGTCTTGAGTAGCTCGTCATGGTTGCCGATCTGCGCGATACGGCCGCCCTCCATGACGATGATGCGGTCTGCGTCCTGCACGGAGCTGATGCGCTGGGCGATGATGAGCTTGGTCGTGTTGGGAAGATAGCTTGCCAGCCCTGCGCGGATCTTGGCGTCGGTCTTGGTGTCGACGGCGCTGGTGGAGTCGTCCAGGATCAAGATCTTGGGGCGACGCAGCAGGGCGCGTGCAATGCACAGGCGCTGCTTCTGACCGCCCGAAACATTAGAGCCGCCCTGTTCGATCCAGGTGTCGTAGCCCTTGGGGAAACCGTCGACAAACTCGTCGGCGCAGGCCAGATGCGCTGCCTCGCGGACTTCCTCGTCGGTGGCGTTCGGGTTGCCCCAACGCAGGTTCTCGGCGACGGTGCCGCTAAACAGCACGTTTTTCTGCAGCACCATGGCGACCTGGTGACGCAGCGCGTCCAGGTCGTAGTCGCGCACGTCCACGCCGCCCACGCGCACAGCGCCTTCGGTGGTGTCGTACAGGCGGGCGATGAGGTTAACGAGCGTGGACTTGGCCGAGCCGGTGCCGCCGATGATGCCGATGGTCTCGCCGCTCGTAATGTGCAGGTCGATATCGTCGAGCGCCTGGCGCTTCGCATGCTTGGAATACTTAAAGCTCACGTGGTCAAAGTCGATGGAACCGTCGGCAACCTCGAGCACGGGCTCGGCGGGATCGGCGATCGTGGGCTCGGCGGCCAGCACCTCGGCAATGCGGTGTGCCGATTCGTCGGCCATGGTCACCATGACAAAGATCATCGACAGCTGCATCAGGCTCATGAGAATCTGGAAACCATAGGTAAAGGTCGAGGAGAGCTGGCCCACGTCGAACAGCGTGCCCTGGCTCGTGATGATGAGCTTGGAGCCCAGGTAGATGATGACGACAAACGCGCCGTTGACGCAGATGTTCATCATGGGGTTGTTAAAGGCGAGCAGCTTCTCGGCGCGGGTGAAGTCCATCTGGACGTCGCGCGCGGCGGTCGCGAACTTCTCCTTCTCAAAGTCTTCGCGCACATAGCTCTTGACCACGCGCATGCCGGTGACGTTTTCCTCGACGGACTCGTTAAGGGCATCGTACTTGTGGAACACGCGTGAGAAGATGGGGCGCACCTTAAAGATGATAAAGAACAGTCCAAAGCCCAGCAGCGGAATGATGACCAGGTAGACCATGGCGACGCTGCCGCCCATGATAAACGCCATGGTAAAGGCGAAGATCAATACCAGCGGCGCGCGCACGGCGATACGGATGATCATCATAAAGGCCTGCTGCACGTTGTTGATATCGGTGGTCAGGCGCGTGACGAGCGAGGAGCTCGAGAACTCATCGATGTTGGCAAAGCTGAACGTCTGGATCTTGTAGAACAGGTCGTGACGCAGGTTCTTGGCGAATCCGCAGCTCGCATGGCTGCAGGTGACACCAGCCGCGGCGCCAAAAGCAAGCGACGTCAGCGCGATGAGCACCAAAAAGCCTGCGGTGGGAAGCATCTCGGCTACGGTGGCGCCGTCTTTGATAGCGTCGATCAGGTTGGCGGTGATAAATGGAATCAGCATCTCGCAGAGCACCTCGCCAAGCACGAGCAGCGGCGTGGCAACAGTGACTTTCATATAGTCGCGGATGCTTCCCATGAGGGTTTTAATCATCCAGTTCCTCCCAGGTTACGCGGATTTTATCGAGCATTTCGGCGAGGTCCTCGCGCTCGTCGTGGGTGAGCGCGCTAAAGGCCCGTTCTCTAAAGCGGATGCGGGCTGCCTGGTCGATGCGGGCGTTTTCCCGGCCGGTTTCGGTCAGGCGAATGGTGAGTTGCCGTCGATCCTTGGGGTTACGGCTGCGCTCGATGAGGCCGTTGAGCTCGAGCTTGGACAGGATCTCGGAAAGCGATCCCGGCTTGAGGTCAAAGTGCATGCCGAGCTCCTGCTGCGACATCTCGCCGCCGGGTTGCTTGGCTAGCAGGCAGATGATGGGCGCCTTGCCGGATACGCCTCCGCCATGAAAATGCATGTAATGGCCGCAAAAGCCCAGGCCGCTCAGGATGCGCTTGGCGAGTTTGTCTTCGGCGCTGACCGCTTCGGGTATGTCTACCGGTTGCGACGGGTCACCGCCGGGCTCATGCGGAAGGACGAGTGGTTCAACACACATATCTAAGCTTCGCTCCTCTCTTTAGTTAGGTAGTGGAATTGTTTTGTGCCTAATCAATTTAGGAGCGTGAGAAATCAATGTCAAGGTACCAAACTTATTAAGTTACGGCGTTTTGCCAAACGCCGTAACCGCTCGACGCTGCAAACGCTCCTAAGCGGCAATCTGGCGTTCAATCGTCGGGCATGGCCACAAGGCCTATGCCCTCCTCTTTCACGCCACCTTGCTCGCTTAGGAACGTTTTCGCTGTCCGTCCTCAACCTGTGATTCCGCCACGGTCCGCTTCGGTGCATGTTGATCCCTTGGGGACGAAGGAAAAGGGATCATTTTCCGAAACCT
This sequence comes from uncultured Collinsella sp., assembly GCA_959605475.1. Taxonomy (GTDB): domain Bacteria; phylum Actinomycetota; class Coriobacteriia; order Coriobacteriales; family Coriobacteriaceae; genus Collinsella. The sequence continues at coordinate 27,913 of CAUHFS010000009.1, forward strand.
TTCCGCAACAATGCGCTCTTCGCGACCCTAGTGACTGCTCACGATGCCTCCTGCGCTACACTTAGTCGCATTGTGGCGCTGCCGCGCCGCGCCCGATCCAAGGGGGACTTTCATGAAGAATACTCAGCTGCTGCTGATTAACGATATGTGCGGCTACGGCAAGGTCGCACTTTCCGCCATGCTGCCGGTGCTGTCGCACATGGGCTACCGTATCCATAATCTGCCGACGGCGCTCGTTTCCGACACGCTCAACTACCCCAAGTTCTACATCCACGACACCACCGAGTACGTGCGCCAAAGCCTCGCCATCTGGGAGGAGCTCGGCTTTGAGTTCGACGCCATCTCGACCGGCTTTATCGTGACCGAGGAAGAGACGCGCATCATCTCGGACTTTTGCCACCGCCGTGCGCAAAAGGGCACCAAGGTGTTCGTCGACCCCATCATGGGCGACAACGGCAAGCTCTATGCGGGCGTGCCCGAGTCCACGATTGGCCTTATGCGGCATCTGCTGGAGTGCGCAGACTACGCGGTGCCCAACTATACCGAGGCGTGCCTGCTTGCCGATAGGCCTATCGCCGAGCAAATTACGCCCGATGAGGCCCGCGCCCTTGTGGACGCCGTGCGTGAGCTGGGTGCCAAGTCTGTGGTCATTACGAGCGCCGTAGTCAATGGCACGAACGCGGTTATCGGTTACGACCATGTGGCGGGGGAGTACTTTACGATTCCCTTTGAGCTCATTCCGGTCTACTTCCCGGGCACGGGCGACACGTTCTCGGCGGTGCTCGTCGGCCGCGTTATGGCAGGTTGGAGTCTGCAGCGCGCGACGTCCGATGCCATGCGTGTGGTGGCTGAGCTTATCGAGCGCAATGCCGACCAAGAGGACAAGTCGGCTGGCCTTCCCATCGAGGCCTGCCTGGATGTGGTTGACCATGAGTAATGCTGGCGAGGGCGGCATCAAGCCTGCGGGCGAGAACAAGCCGCTCGGCGCGCCGCGGGGCAAACGTCCGCGTATCCGCGTGAGCTGCGTGGACCAGCTGGGAACGTGCCGCTGCCATCATGGTCACAAGCCGGGCGACGTTTTTGACTTCGACCGAGACCGCGGCAAGATGTGCGCCATGGCCTGCCACGTGGGCTTTCCCTATATTGACATTCTGCGCTATGGCGGAACCGTGCCTGGCAACGAGCCTGGTACGGCAAAGTTCTGCTGCCCCGAGGTCGATACGCTGAACGTCTGGCTTGCCGAGATCGTCGACGAGTAACCGAGCGAGGATTTTCTCCCGTCGAAATATCGAGCGTGGATTATCTCCCGTTTTGGGCGCAATTTCGCACTCAAAGTGGGAGATAGTCCTCGCTCGATTTGTATGCGAGAATCCCGACCTCACTTATGCCCATGCTTAGGCGCATGCGTCGTTGTTCTATGCGCGAGTAAGCTCAAATTTCTGCATTTCATCAAATTTCGGTACTAAAAATCTCTGCATTTCATCGATAATAGTCGATATAAATATCTGCATTTCATTTATCGAGGCGATGGGAGAGCTTATGTTGCGCAGGAAAATCGCTGATGAGCTTGATTGTTGGCAGAGATCCATTGAACGAAAGGCGTTGTTCGTCACGGGTTCTCGCCAAATCGGTAAGAGCTACTCGATTCGCGAGTTCGGTAAGTCAAACTACGCAACCTATATCGAGCTCAATCTCGCGGAAAATCGCCAGGCAAAAGATGCTCTTCTCGAGGCACGGGATGCCGACGATTTCATCAGCAGGGTGACGCTTCTCTCGGGAAAGCCGATAGCACCGGGCAAAACGCTCGTGTTTATCGATGAGGTCCAAGAGGCCCCCGACATCATGACGATGGCAAAGTTCCTTGTTGAGGACGGGAGGTGCCGCTGGGCGTTTTCGGGGTCAATGCTCGGGACCCAGTTCAAGGGCGTTAGGTCCTATCCCGTGGGATATGTTCACGAGCTTAGGATGTTCCCGCTCGATTTTGAGGAGTTTTGCTGGGCGATCGGGGTGAGCGAGGGAGCTCGCCAAACGATACGCGACGCGTGTATCAGCGAGAAGCCCATTCCTGATTACATTCACGACGCGATGATGGCAAACTTCAGGACCTATACCGTTGTCGGTGGAATGCCAGAGGTCGTGCAGCGTTTCCTTGACACGCGGGGCGACCTTGCCTCTGTTCGTCAGCTACAGTCAGAGCTCAACGAACAGTACCGGCGGGATATCTCCAAGTATGCAAGCGGGCGAGCCCTTCAGGTGCAGAGCATTTACGATCAGCTCCCTATTATGCTCGAGGGCGAAAACAAACGCTTCGTGCTCAATTCCATTGACCCCAAGGCGCATTACGACAAGTACCAGCGAGATTTTGTCTGGCTTGTCGATGCCGGCGTTGCTCTCAAGGCGGATATCGTAACCGAGCCAAAGTCGCCCCTGCTCAAGACGGCACGGCCATCGCAGTTCAAGCTATACCAATCGGATACGGGCATGTTGATGGCGCGCTACCCCGTTGGCGTCGCCCAGGCGGCGTATCTTGATAGCAAGGAACCCAATCTGGGCGGTATTTACGAAAACGTGGTGGCCCAGCAGCTGGCTGCCCAAAATCGCCAGCTTTACTACTATCAGACAAAGAAGCGCGGCGAAGTGGACTTTGTGGTCGACGGACCGGATGGAACGGCTGTTCCGATCGAGGTTAAATCGGGTTCCTATTACCACGCGCACGCCGCGCTCGGTCATGTGCTTGATACGGCCGAATATGGCGTAAGGCTTGGGATTGTTTTCTCGAGAGGCAACGTTGAACGCAGCGGAGCTGTTCTTTATTTGCCGCTATATGCGACCTGGGCCCTTTCGGATGTTTTGGGTGACTCCTGTGCCGAGGGGATAAAGCTGGAGGTCAAGCCGGTCTAGGGACAGTCCCCGATGCGACAAAGGGATAGTGCCTTTGTCGCATCCGCTATCCGAGATAATGAGCGTGGATTTTCTCCCGTCTAGAGCGCACTTGAATGCTCAAAGTGGGAGAAAATCCACGCTCGATCTGTATGCCGATGGCGTGGCCCGCGTATCCGCGCCGCCCGAGCGCCTACAGCTGCTCGAGCATAGCGGTACAACCGTCGAGCACGTCGCGGTAGGTGGCATCGAAATTGCCGGTGTACCAGGGATCGGCCACGTCGCCGGGGCGATCAGTCCAATCGAGCAAGCGCGCAATCTTGCCGTCGGGGTCGTCGCCAAAGATGCGACGCAGGCCACGCGCGTTCTCGGCATCCATATAGACAATGCGATCCCAGTCGCCATACTCTGCGCGACGCACCTGGCGCGCGCGGTGGGCAACGACGGGAATCCCGACTTCACGCAGCTTGGCAACAGTGCCATGATGCGGCGGGTTGCCGATCTCCTCGGTCGAGGTCGCTGCGGAATCGATGACAAACTCCGCCTCGCGCCCAGCGCGGCGCACGAGCTCGGTAAGCACCGACTCAGCCATCGTCGAGCGGCAGATGTTGCCATGACAGATAAACAGTACACGTTGCATGCGCGGTTCCTTTCATATAGAGGGCTGCTAAAGAGTCGAAGCCGGGCGCATGCCAAGTTTTATTTCTTGGCCAGTTTGAAGTAACGTTCAAATATCAATTCGAAAACGTAATAGAACATCAATCGACTGTCGAGGTCCATGCTGCCCAAGCGGATTTCTTTTTGCACGGTGTAGATAGGGTAGTCGGCTAGTTTCGAGAGAGAATTTCGAGAAAAGCCGGTGAGCGTGACAACCTTGCATCCGCGCGTTTTGGCTATCGATGTGGCGTCAATAGACACCTGCGTCTCGCCGCTTACGGAAACGCTGAAGACCAGGTCGTTTTTGCCGAGGAGCTCTGCGTAATGCCTCATGACATGACGTTCACTGAGCGTATCGGTGTTCTTGCCCATTATTTTGAGCTTTTCAGCCATCTCGAGGCACGGGTATTTCGAAAAGCCCGAGCAGAAGAACACGATATGCGAGGCATCCTGGATAAGACTCACAACCGAATCGATGACCCTGTCGTTAAGCAGATCTTTGGTCTGTACGAGCTGGGTATCAAGAGGAAGTGCCTCGATAGTGAATCGATTGCGGTCGAGCGAGGCGGAATACGATTGTTTGAGCTCCGTAAACCCCGAGAAGCCAAGCTTATGGGCAAGCCTGACGATTGTATTGGGAGCGACGAAGAACCGTTCAGCAACGCTCTTAAGCGTGACATCGTCAATATCATCACGCAGCTCGATGATGTAGCGCATGATCTCGCTTTCGAGATCGTTGAGCTTGCTCTCGCCAGCTCGCACATGATCATAAAAAGATTCTTGATCTTTCATAAGATGTTTCAGCCCCTCGCATCTCGCCGTACATATGGTACCGCTTTGTGTAGCCAGGTGAGAAATCGGTAGTCGGTCAAGATTGCCTATTGCCCATGAACTGGGCAAACGCGCGTGTCTGCCTACACATATCTGTGTCGTGAGCGAAATCATGTGTCCCCGTTTCGCATTGGCCCACACGGGGATTCGCAAATGACCTTATGTCGCAAAATATCAATCGAAACGAAGCAAGCCGAGGACAACCGCGGAGCCCAAGGTCTTCGAGAACACCGATCAGCCAACCCTGGAGGGACGGAACATGAAGGATAAGCTCAATATTGTGATCGTTGGCGGCGGCTCCACGTGGTGCCCTGGCATTCTTAAAGCCCTGACCAAGCACATGGACATTCTGCCGCTGAACCGCGTGATGCTCTATGACATCGATGCCGAGCGTCAGCGTCCGATCGGCGAGTTTGGCAAGATCCTCTTCGCCGAGGAGGAGCCCGGTGTGGAGTTCGGTTACACCACCGATAAGGACGAGGCTTACACCGACGTCGACTTTGTGCTCTGCCAGATTCGTACCGGCGGCTACGAGATGCGTAGCAAGGACGAGAAGATTCCGCTGCATATGGGAATCATCGGCCAGGAAACGGTGGGCCCTGGCGGCATGGCTTACGGTATGCGCTCCATGCATGACATGGTTGAGATCGTCAACGACGTTCGCGCTCATAGCCCGGAGGCGTGGATTATCAACTACACCAACCCGGCTGCTATTGTGGCATATGGTCTCGAGCGCGTCCTGCCCGACGAGCATCGCGTCCTCAACATCTGCGATCAGCCCGTCAACCTCATGCGCTCTTACGGTCGCCTGCTCGGTCGCGATATGAGCAAGACGGAGCCCGTGTACTTTGGCCTCAATCACTTCGGTTGGTTCAAGCACATCTACGATGAAGAGGGCCATGACCTCGTCCCGCAGATTAAGGAGTACACGGAGAAGAACGGCTTCCTTCCTGCCGATGCCGAGCAGCGTGACCAGTCCTGGCTTGATACCTACGCCATGGTCAAGGACATGCTCGAGGACTTCCCCGACTATCTGCCCAACACTTATCTGCAGTACTATCTGTATCCCGAGTACAAGGTCGCTCACCTCGACCCCGACTACACTCGCTCCGACGAGGTTATCAACGGTCGTGAAAAGCGCGTGTTCGCCGAGTGCGAGCGTGTTGCCAAAGTCGGCACCGCAAAGAACTCCTCGGTTGTGCAAAACGACGCTCATGGCGATATGATCGTGGAAATCACCTCGGCCATTTATCGCAACACCAACAAGACCTTCATTGTCATCGTGCCCAACAACGGCATTATCGAGGGCATGCCCGATGACGCCATGGTCGAGGTCGCGGCAAGCGTGGGCGCCAATGGCCCGCAGCCCTATGCTGTTGGCAAGATCGGTACCTTCTATCGCGGCCTTATGGAGAACCAGTACGCCTATGAGCGCCTGACTGTTGAGGCTTGGATGGAGGGTTCCTACGAGAAGGCTCTGCAGGCACTCACGCTTAATCGTCTGGTCGGTGACGCAAAGAAGGCCCGCAAAGTGCTCGACAAGCTCATCGAGGCCAATAAGGATTACTGGCCGGAGCTTAAGTAGCTAGTTCCATAGCGCTTGATAACTGTTATGGGGCGTGTGGGCTGTGGAGCTGCACGCCCCGTTTCTTTAAGAGGGGTATCCCATGAACAAAGATGAGCTGCTGGCAAAGTTCCAGCGCCTGGGCAAAGTCCTCATGACGCCTGTCTTGATCCTGCCAATCGCCGGCATCCTTCAGGGCTTTGGCAATGCCTTTACCAGCCCCACCCTTACGGCAGCTGTTCCCTGGCTTGCTGCTCCGGGCTTTGCGATCTTCTTTTCGATTCTCAAGGCCGCTGCCAGCATCGTTATGAACAACATCCCGGTTATCTTCTCGATTTGTCTCGCCTATGGCTTCGCCAAGTCCGAGAAGGCTACCGCGGCGCTTTGTGGCTTTTTGGGCTACATGTGCATGAATTCCGTGATGGGCACGTTCCTTACGGCGACTGGCGTCATCGATCCCGCGAATCTTACGACGGGCCAGAGCACGATCCTCGGCATCACCACGCTCGACACTGGCGTTATCGGCGGTCTTCTGGTGGGCGCAATCGTCGCATGGTTGCATAACCGTTACTACAAGATTGAGCTGCCTGCCGTGTTCTCCATCTTCAACGGCACGCGCTTTATCCCAGCGGTGACGCTGCTCTCATGCAGCATCCTCGCATTGGTCATGTCCTTTGTTTTCCCGTTTATTCAGAACGCTCTCGGTGCGCTGTCCGAGTTCATCAAGACTACGGGTGCCTTTGGTGCATTTGTCTACGGCGCCGGCGAGCGCATGCTCCTGCCTTTTGGCCTGCATCACTTTGTCTATTTGCCGTTCTTCTTCACGTCGCTCGGTGGCGTCGAGACCATCGACGGCCAGACTGTTCAGGGCGCTATCAATATCTACAACGCGATCCTGGGCTCTCCCAGCACGCCGTTTAACATCGAGGTCAGCCGTTTTGTCATGAACGGCAAGGTTATCTTCGCCATGTTCGGCCTGCCTGGCGCTGCACTCGCCTTCTACAAGACGGCGCTTCCCAAGAACAAGAAGAAGACCGCAGCACTCATGATCGCCATCGTGGTGCCTTGCATCCTCTCCGGCATTACCGAGCCGCTCGAGTACTCCTTCCTGTTTATCGCGCCCATCCTCTACGTGTTCCACGCTCTTATGGCTGGTCTTGCTTATGCGCTGACCTATATCCTGCAGTTCAACGTGGCTGGCTCCGCGTCCTTCGGCGGCCCGCTCTTGTCGTTGATCTTTAACGGCATTATGGGTGCAGCCAAGGGCTCCAACTGGCAGGTTATCCTGTTCCTCGGCCCCATCTACTTCGTGGTGTACTACTTCGTCTTCAAGTTCATCATTCTTAAGAAGGACCTTAAGACCCCTGGCCGCGAGGAAGAGTCCGACGATGAAGCCGAAAAGGCTCCCAAGACCGTGATTAGCGACCTCATTCCCGCCATCGTTGAGGCAGTGGGCGGCGACAACAATATTAAGTCTGTCGAGGCCTGCTTCACCCGTCTGCGCATCCAGCTCAATGACTGTGACAAGGTGGTTGATGACGCCGAGTTTACCGAAAAGCTCGAAGCGCGTGGCATCGTGCACGTCAACGGCGGCGTGCAGATTGTCTACGGCAACATGGCATCTAACTACGCAACTCAGATGCGCGAGCTACTGGGTATGGAGTAAACGACTCAAACACACAATCAAGATTAATACAGGTTGGCGTCCGATTCTTCAATCGGGCGCCAACCTGTGCTGTTTTGGGGTGAATGGGCAAGTACATGACGTGCCCGTTGCTCTCTTTTGGCGCTGCCTATCGTGTATTCGGACGCCTTGCGACGGTGAGGTGCGTTCTTTTCGGTTCTAGCGTGTTTGCGGCTAGCGCTGCGCCCGAAGTCGATTTGCACAGCTGATATACAGAGCGTTAACCGCGCTTTGTAGGCTCATGCCCTCAACCAAGGCGGTCGAGTACTCGCTGAGTGACTCCGCGCTCACGGGTAGCAAGAGCTCGCGCGCCCCGTTGTTATCGAATGCCATGTTGCTCGATATCCAAATAACGCGGCAACCTCGCCGCTTGGCCTCAACGTAAAGATTGAAGATATGGCTCGTCTTCCCTGAGAACGATACAAAGATGGCTAGATCGTCGGGTTGGAGCAGACAGAGCGACGTTTCCTGTCCCTTGACGGAGCCGAATGAGAAGCACAGTCGGTTTACGCGGCTCAGCTTTTCGCAGAGTGAGCGGGCGGCGAGATTGGAGAATGAGCTTCCGTATACGTAGACATTTTGCGCATCGAGAAGCCAGTCAACGGCCTGCTCGAGTCGATCCTCAGTGAGCAGGCGTTTTGTTTCAAGCAAAGAGGTCTCTACGATATCGAAATACCAGGGTATATCGATTTGCTTATGCGCCCTTGCCTCGGTTGTCTCGCGCTGGAGCCAAGCGTTGAAGTCGTCAACTTGCTCTTTGAACGATCGAAAGCTCGAGCCGTTTACGCGCCTGCAGAAGCGCGAGATGGTCGCGGGCGATGTATTGCACGCGCGGGCAAGTTCTTCTATTGAGAGCTCTGGGATCTCGTCGTGATGGGAAAGGGCGTAGAGTGCGATGTGGGCGTCAAGGCTGCCGCCCTTCTCGACGTCTTCGATACAAGACCTGAGGTTCGAATAGACCTCGTACATCGACATTCAAATCACTCCAAACAATAATGCCCCGGAGCGGATATGCCATCTCCGGAGCATTGTGGTGAAGCTATGGGACGGATTTATTCCATGCCCAAGTATTCTCTCATTTCGACTTTGTAGACAGAAGCTTTATTGCCGTAAACGATCTGAACACCGCCGCCAACGTGCACGATTGCGCTGGCGCCGAGGTCTTTGGTGAAGACGCTATCGTCCTTGACCAGGGCGGTGTCTTTGAGGCTGAGCCTCAGGCGAGTGAAGCAGGCGTTGACACCCGAGATGTTATCGGCGCCGCCCACGGCTTCCACGATCTGCGGGATGAGCTCGCTTACCTGGACAGGTGCTTTGGAGTCGATGGCCGACATGTCATCCGCTGCCTGCGTGTCATCATCCTCGCGGCCCGGGGTTTTGAGGTCAAATTTCTTGATAAAGGTGCGGAACAGCACGTAATAGATTCCGAAGTAAGCGATGCCGAGCGGAATAAGCCAGAACCAGTTGGAGCCTTTGTCGGCGTTCATGATGCCGTTGAAGATCCACGAGAGGAGCGGTCCGCCGAAGGCGGAAGGCCCGGGCACATTGAACTGTACCAGGTAGGTGAGTACATAAGCGATGCCGCACAGCAGGGCGTGGACCACATAGAGTACGGGCGCTACAAAGAGGAAGGAGTACTCGAGCGGTTCGGTTATGCCCATGATGGCGGCCGGAATGACGGCGGCGATCATGAGGGAGCCGACCTTCTTTTTATTCTCGGGACGGGCACAGTGGTAGATGGCGAGCGCCGCTGCGGGCAGGCCGCACATGGCGAACAGCACCTTGCCGTTCATGACGTATTTTGAGATGTCGATGTCGTACATCATGCCGGGCGTGTTGAGCATGGCGTTGTAGATGTTGACGGCACCCTCGACGGTCTGGCCGTCAACCTGGATGCTACCGCCCAGAGAAGTGAAGAAAAACGGCAGGTAGATGAAATGGTGCAGGCCGAAGGGCAGAAGCATGCGCTCGGAGAAGCCATAGATGAACGCGCCAAACACCCCGGTGGAATCGATGAGTGTCGAGGCGGCCTTTAGGCCGGTTTGCACAAACGGAAACACGAAGGCGAGTGCAACGCCCACCAGGCTCGCGAAAACGACGGTGAGGGCGGGGACGCAGCGTGTGCCGTTGAAGATGCCGAGCACCGGCGGAAGCTGAACCTTATAGAATCGGTTGTGGATCCACGCGACTACCAAGCCGATGATGATGCCGCCGAATACGCCGGTGTCGAGTGTGGTTACGCCCAGGATGGCGTTCTGGCCGGTCTGCAGGTTGGCGGGATCGATGGTGCCCAGCAGGATAAGCAGCTGACCCATGATCGTGTTCATGGTCATGTAGCCGATGAAGCCTGAGAGTGCGGCGGTCGCCTTCTCGGCCTTGGCGTAACCGTAGGCGATGCAGATCGCAAAGAGAACCGAGATGTTACCATTGATAACGTTGCCGGCTGCTTTGATGAGTGTGCTAAAGATCACCATCGGCTCGGTGCCCAAAAGCGGGCAGAGCGAGATGAGGTTAGCATTGGAAAGGGCGGAGCCCAGACCGACCAAAATGCCGGAAACGGGCAGGAGGAGGACCGGCGCCATGAGCACCTTGCCGAGTCTCTGGAACTCGCTGTAGAGCTTGCTTTCTTTCATGATGTTCCTTCGATGCGCGGGGAGTTAGGACAGGGTCGGCCAATAATCGCCGTTCGCTTCAATCAGGTCGTCGAGGATTTGGCGCGCGACGGTAGTCGAAGGGACGGTCTTGTTGATTGCGATGGCTTCGAGCGCCTTCTGGTAGGAATGCTCGTAATATGCGTCGACGGCGAGCTTCTCACTGGCATTCTGCTCTTCGATAAGCCCCTTGTAAAAGGTGGGGATAGCAGGCTGGCTGATGGGTTCGGGGCCCCAAGAGCGCAGGTAGGCGGGGACCTCGACCATGGCGTCATCGGGCAGATTGGGGATGGCGCCGTTATTCTCGACGATTACGAGATAACGTTCGCACTTGTTGTAGGCGATAGAGGCGGCTGCGTCGACGATAAAGTCGCCAAAGACCGTGAAGCTCTGTACGGGGCTCTTGTAATTGGCGGGATCTGCCAGGTACTTGTCGTGCTCGGCAAACATCTCCTTCTCGCGTCCGTTGATGACGTTGTCGGCGCGCGTCCAGTTGGGGTCCATGTCATCTGCCATGTCTTTGGAGTACAGGTAGTACTGCAGGTAGCTGTTGGGCAGATACTCGGGATAGTCCTTCACAATCTTGACGTATTGACCCCAGGTGTGCATCCAGTCCTTGTCCTTGTGATGCTTGTCGCTCACGGCCATGCCGTGCTCGAGAATCATCTGACGGAGCTCCGGCAGACGATCGCGCCCCTGTTTGTCGTAAATTTTGGTAAACCAGCCAAAGTGATTGAGTCCAAAATACATGGGGTCGATATCGCGCCAGCTGGGAAGTCCGAGCATCTTAGAGTACGAGAGCAAGATAGCCGTGGGCATATCGCAGATGTTAAGGATATGGTCGTTGTCAAACTCGCGACGTGTGGCCTCGGCGACAACTGCGGCGGGGTTGGAATAGTTGAGGATCCAGGCGTCTGGACTGTATTTCTTGGCGTAGCGTACGAGGTCGAAGACGCCGGGGATGGACCTGATGCCATAGGAGATCGAACCGCCGGCGCCGCAGGTTTCCTGTCCCACGCAACCATACTTGAGAGGGATGCGCTCGTCTTGGCGACGCATCTGAAGGCCACCCTGGCGGATTTGCGCGAAGACGAAGTCGACATCGGTGAATGCCTTTTCGGGATCGGTCGTCACGACAACTTCGATGTCAGGAGCTTCCTGCTCGATGAACTGCTTCATGATGTCGTAGACGAGATGCATGCGCTTCTCGTCGATGTCATACAGGGCGAGTTTGCGCAGCGGTAATTCGTTTTTCTTCTGCAATAGGCTCTGGATGATGCCGGGAGTGTGGGTGCTGCCGGCCCCGGCGATTACAACTGCTTTCTTGTCCATGTGGTAAACCCCTTTCGTGTGGATTGACCATTTCAGACTACGAAAGCTTTACCTGCGATTCTATCGATTTTCAGATTGCGAAAAACGATAGCGACAATCTTAACAGGATGCGTTTTGCGTGGTTAAATAGCGCCGGGAAAGATGCTGACTTGGGCGGCAGATGACGTGTTGCATGGCTGCAGGAGCGAACGCCAGGCGGTCAAAAGATGGTGGGCGGTGCTGCGTCTTTTGGCTGCAATTGCGCTACCCGCGGCGGCGCTCCCAACGTGCCAGCTTAATCGTCACCAGCGTAAGCGCCCAGGCCACAAGCGAGAACGCGGCGCCCACGGCACCCACGTACGCAATGCCAATGCTGCTTACCACGGCTCCGCCCACCGCGGTGCCAAACGAGATGCCGACGTTGAACGCCATGGGCTCAACCGAACTTGCGAGTACCATCGACTTGGGATGGCGGCTGCGCGCCACGTCCATAAAGTGCGTGATGCACGACACCGAGAACAGGTACATGAGCAGCGCCAAGCTAAAAACAAAGACCAGCGCGAGCGGCATGGTGCCGCCCACAGCAAACAGCCCGAGTAACGCTGCAGCCTGCAGCACAAACGTCACAAGCAGCGCCTTCATGCCAAAGCGTGCATCGATCCATCCGCCCAGGATGTTCGAGATCAGGCAGAACACGCCGTAGGCCATAAGCGTGGTGCTCGCCTGAACGGTGCCCATACCCAGCACCTGCTCAAGATAAGGCGTCACGTAGCCGTAGAACACATAGACCGAGCCTACGCCAAACAAAAAGATGAGCATGCCGGTGATGATGCTCGGCTCGCGCAGCAGACCCGCCTGCTCGCGAAAGGTGGCAGGCTCGTCGGTTTGCCCAGCGCGCGGCATAAACGCCACGAGCGCTCCGCAGATCAGAACGGCAAAGGTCAGCGTGCCGTACATGGCCACGTGCCAGTCGAGCGTGTCGGCCACGAACTTGCCAATCGAAGTGACAAAGACCATTGCCACGGAAAACGCACCATATACCACCGAGATGGCAAGCGAAGTTTGCTGCGGGGACAGCAGCTCGGGGATGTACGTCACGCCCACGGCGAGCAGTGCGCCCGAGACAGAGCCCAGGACAATGCGCGAGATAAACAGTACCTGGAAGTTGGGCGCCAACGCCATGACCAGGTTGCCGAGCACAAAAACGATGCTGTAGCACACGAGCAGCTGGTAGCGGCGGAATCGCCCCGTGCTGAGCGCGAGCACCGGCGTGGCGATAGCGTAGACGAGTGCGAACACGCTGATGAGCTGGCCCGCAGTGGCAAGTGATACGCCGAGTTCCGTTGCCAAGTCGCTTTCGATGCCGATGACCACGAACTCGGAGCAGCCGAGCGAGAATCCCAACAGCACGAGCAGCGCCAGGCAGAGCTTGGTGCGCGCGGGGGAGAGCGCGGCGGCGGTTGACTTACTTTTAGGCGTGGTTGCGGCGGTCAAGGTTGTCACTCCAATGTCGCATGAATAAGCGGGATTCAATCCCTGCAACTCTAACAGAATGTGTCAGGTGCCTGCTCCCTTTGTCGCAGGCTGCGCTTGCCTGTATAGTCGCAATACAGGCGAAGATGGTCTCGAGTAAACCGCGGGCGACGGGAGATCCCATGGGTATGCATACGACAAAGGTTGCAGCGGGCGAGGGCAAGTTTGCGCTCGAGGCCCAGTTGACGGTGACGCCGCGCGGCATGGTGGTGTACGCCTGCTCGCCGGAGTTCGCGCACCTGGGCGCCACGGCGCAGGCCATTCCGCGCCCCGAGCCCGGCCGCACGGCGACGGTGAGCATCTTGGCTGTCCCGTGCCATCGAGACGAGATCCCGGCGCACGATATCGCGGCGGTGCTGGCCACGCGCTTTGGCGTGCCGGTCGTTGCAAGCACGGGTTTTCATGTTGAACAGGCGAGCGGTGACGACCTCCAGCGCGTGCTCGACACCACCAAGGAGCTCATCGCCGCGCTCGAGGAGGCCGCCGCGCGCATCCTGCGCGCCGGCTGGGATGAGGGCGGCGCGGGCGCCGAGGTCGTGGCGGTCGATGCCGCGACCGGCGAGACGCTCGGATCCGTTGACCGCATCGAGGCCCATACCGGCGAGGGCATCCTGCATCAGGCATTTCTGACGCTTTTGGTCGAGGGCCAGGGCGAGGACGCGCGCCTGCTGCTCTGCCGCCGCAGTCCGCTCAAACGACTGTGGGGCGGCGTGCTGGCCGATGCTTGCGCGGGGCATCCGCTGCCGGGCGAGGACGTCGCCGCCGCCACGGCGCGCCGCATCAACGAAGAGCTCGGCATTACGCGCGAGCCCGACCAGCTCAAGCACCTCGGTCACGTGGTGTATCGCGAGGACCACGGCGACGGCCGCTGCGAGTGCGAGTGGTGCGAGGTCTACCTTGCCCATGTTGAGCCGGGTGAGCTGCATATCAACCAAGAGGAGATCTCGGAGGTGCGTCGCGTGGCCCCGTCCGAGCTCAAAGGCTATCTGCAGGGCCACCCCGAGCAGCTGGCCCCCTGGCTCCGCGAGGCCCTCAGCGACCCATCCATCCGTATGGCCCTCGCTATGTAACAAAGGTACAGCCCCTTTGTCGCATCCAAACCGTCACAACATTCGATGAAAATCTCGAAATCGAGGAAAAGCGTTGAATGTTGTGACGGTTTTTGTCCAGGGGATCGCTTCTCATCCAAAAATCCCGCTTGACTGTATTGCCGCAACACAGCGCAACGTAAGGGGTGTCCGATAACGGGCGCCCCTTTTTAAGTGGCAACGTGGCTGCGAATCCGGAGCGCCCCCAACAAGAAAGGTGGGGAGATGGAAGCGGAAAAGAAGGCGTTTAAGATCACCAAGCGCGAAATTGGCTTTGTGCTGGGTATCGTAGTCTTTTTGCTGGTGAAGTTTCTTCCTTTGGCGGAGCTGAGCTCGACGGTCGAGCTCACGGTCGGCGCCCAGACCTGTCTGGCGTTGACGCTCGCCACGGTGGTGTTCTGGGCGTGTGGCGTGGCACAGCCGGGCTTTGTGGGCCTGCTCTACTGCGCGCTGCTCGTTCTGTTCAAGGTGTGCGTGGACGACACGGGCGCCGCGAGCATCTCGGCGACGGTCGCCTCCACGTTTAGCTCGTGGACCAAAGCCACCATGTGGCTCGTCATCGGCGCCTACCTCATCGCCAGCGCGGTCAAGGAGTCGGGCCTGGGCGAGCGCATCGCCTATGCGTTTATGCTCAAGTTCGTGCGCGATGCCAAGTCGCTCATCATCTCGATCTTCGCGCTCACCTTTGTGCTGTCGCTGCTGATCCCGCACCCGTTCCCCCGCGCCTTCCTCATCCTCGCCGTCGTCTCGGTCATCGCCGAGTCCGCCGGCTACGGTGACGACGACCGCGGCAAGCTCGGCTTCCTCGTGTTTGCCGCTGCCGCCCCGGGCTCTATGTTCTTCCTGACGGGCGACTCCACACTCAACCCGCTCGTTGCGCAGTACAGTGCCGAGGCCGGCGGCATGAGCCCGTCCTTTGTCGACTGGTTCCTGTACATGAGCGTGCCCATGCTGGTCGCGCTGCTGTGCACCCTGTTCCTAGGCCTCTTCCTCTTTAAGCCCAGCAAGGAGCTCGTTTACGATCGCGAGCAGATCGTGGCCAAGCAGGCCGCGCTCGGCAAGCTCTCCGTCAAGGAGATTCGCACCATCGTGTGGCTTGTCATCGCCATCGCACTGTGGCTTACCGTCTCGGGCGATTACATCGGCTGGGTGACACTTGCCATCGGTGTCGCGCTCGCCATGCCCATCATCGGCGAGGTTCTCACTCCTGCCAGCTGGAACGCTGTCGACATCAAGTCCCTCATGTTCCTGACGGCCGCCATGGCCGTGGGTTCCGTGGGCGGCGCCACCGGCATGAACGCCTGGATCGCCGACGTCGTACTCCCCAGCTCCGTGCCCGAGAACATCTTCCTGTTCGCCCTGCTTGTCGCCGCGCTCTCCATGGTCATCCACATGTTCATGGGCTCGGTCATGGCCGTGCTCGGCGTGTGCGTGCCGGCGTTCATCAGCTTCGCGGCCGGCTCTAGCGTGAGCCCGCTCGCCGTGGCGCTCATCGTCTTTACGTCCATCAACATCCACTACATCCTGCCGTTCCATAACCTGCCGATCCTTATCGGCGAGGGCAAGGACGCTGGCGGCTACACCTCCAAAGAGGCTATGCGCATGGGCATTCCCCTCACTGCGGTCGTCTTTATCGTCGTGCTGGTCGAGGCCGCCTGGTTCCACCTCTTTGGCCTGATGTAAACGGTTGAGCGCTTGGGCTGTAAGCAGCCGAGTGCTCGAACTGCGAGTGGCCGAGCGCCTCATCTATGAGCGCCGCGGCCCCACTACGTTACCCAGCCCGGCGGCACTCCCGCCGCCGGGCACTCTCCCGAAAGGAGTACGCTATGTCCACCACCGATGCTTCCCAGATCCACGACCTGCGCTCCGCGCTCGACTTTTTGCGCGAGATGCCGGGCCAGCTGCTCGAGACCGACACCCAGGTCGACCCGGACGCCGAGGTCTCGGGCGTCTATCGCCACGTCGGTGCCGGCGGTACCGTTATGCGTCCGACCAAAGAGGGTCCGGCGATGGTCTTCAACAACGTCAAGGGCTTTGACGATGCCAAGGTCTGCATCGGCATGCTTGCCAGCCGCAAGCGCGTTGCCGCCCTGCTCGACCTGGACGAGGAGCACCTGGGCCTCGAGATCGGCAAGCGCTTCGAGAACCTGATCGCGCCCAAGCAGATCGCCGAGGGCGCGCACATCGACTGCCAGGAGGTTGTGTACAAGGCGACCGACGAGGGCTTTGACCTGCGCAAGATCGTCCCCGCTCCCACCAACACGCCCGTCGACGGCGGCCCCTACATCACCATGGGCCTCGCCTACGGCACGAGCCCCGACGGCTCCCAGTCCGACGTGACCATCCACCGCTTCTCCTGTGTCGACAAGGACAAGCTCGCCATGTGGATCACCCCGGGCAGCCGTCACCTTGGCGCCTTTTTTGACGAGTACTGCCAGCGCGGCGAGGACATGCCCATCTCCATCTCCATCGGCTTGGACCCCGCCGTGTACATGTGCTGCGGCTTCGAGGCTCCCACCACGCCGCTCGGCTTTAACGAGCTGCAGATCGCCGGCGCCCTGCGCGGCCACGCCGTCGAGCTTGCCGACTGCATCACCGTTCCGCAGAAGTGCATTGCCAATGCCGAGTACGTGCTCGAGGGCTACCTCATGCACGACGAGACCATCAACGAGGACGTTAACGGCCACGGCTATGCCATGCCCGAGTTCCCCGGCTACACCGGTGGCGCCAAGGTCTGCCCGGTGATCAAGATCACCGCCGTCAACACACGCGTCAATCCCATCATGGAGAGCTGCATCGGCCCTTCGCACGAGCACGTGTCCATGGCGGGCATCCCCACCGAGGCTTCCATCTACAAGATGGTCGAGACCGCTATCCCGGGCCGCCTGCTCAACGTTCACGCCGCCCCCTGCGGCGGCGGCAAGTTCGTTGCCATCATGCAGTTCAAGAAGTCGAGCAAAAATGACGAGGGCCGTCAGCGCAACGCCGCCATGCTCGCCTTCTCGGCATTCTCCGAGCTCAAGCATGTGATCCTGGTTGACGAAGACGTTGACATCTTCGACATGAGCGACGTGATGTGGGCCATGACCACGCGCTTCCAGGCCGACGTGGACCTCATCACCATCCCCGGCTGCCACTGCCACGTGCTCGACCCGTCCAACGACCCCGCGTTCGATCCTTCGATCCGCGAGCACGGCATCGCCTGCAAGGCCATCTTCGACTGCACGGTCCCGTTCAACCTTAAGAAGAACTTCATCCGCTCGCAGTTCATGGAGATCGACCGTGACAAGTGGGCCGCGGAGCTCGCTTTCTAGTAAGTAACCCTACCGAGTAACTAAGTAAGGAGTTGTCATGCCTGAGTCTTCTGTCCGTCCCCGTCGCATTGTCGTTGGCGTATCTGGTGCCAGCGGCGCTGCGCTGGGCCTCGAGTGTCTCAAATGCCTGCGCCAGGCCGGCGCCGAATCGGCGCTTGTCGTCACGCGCGGGGGAGAGATCACCATCGAGCAGGAGCTCGGCATGACGCTCGACGAGTTTGCCACGCATGCCGATGTGGTCTACGACAACAAGAACATCGGCGCCGCCATTGCAAGCGGCACCTATCCGGTCGATGGCATGATCGTGGCGCCCTGCTCCATGAAGACGCTTGCCGGCATCGCGAGTGGTTACAGCGAAAACCTGTTGCTGCGTGCGGCCGACGTGCAGATGAAAGAGCAACGCCGCCTGGTACTCATGGT
Organism: uncultured Collinsella sp.; assembly: GCA_959605475.1. GTDB lineage: Bacteria > Actinomycetota > Coriobacteriia > Coriobacteriales > Coriobacteriaceae > Collinsella. The sequence goes on from CAUHFS010000009.1 coordinate 45,846, forward strand.
GCGCGAGACGCCCTTCAGTGCGATCCATGCCGACAACATGGCGCGCCTGGCGCGTGTGCCGGGTGTCATGCTCATGCCGCCCATGCTCACGTTTTACAACGGCCCCGCAACGCTCGACGATGCGGTGCATCACATCGCCGCCAAGGCGCTCGAGGCCGTCGGCGTGTCATGTGCAAACTATAAGCGCTGGTCATAGGCGCATTTAGGGTAGGATACGAGGAGTGTTTGAGCCCGCTGCCCCTGTGGGCGGCGGGCTTTTCGCGTCAAAGGATGTGTCGGGAGGACCTATGCAGACGGGTATGTATGCGATTAGCGAGATGGCGAGCTTGTTTAACGTTTCGCGCCAAACGCTCATCTACTACGACAAGATCGGCCTGTTTAAGCCCGCCGTGGTTAACGAAAAAGGCTACCGTTTCTATTCGCCCACGCAGATCCCGCTCATGCGTCTGATCTGCATGCTGCGCGACCTAGGGCTCGAACTCGACGAGATTGACCGCCTGACCTCGACGTTCGACATTGGCGAGATGACCGATCACCTGCGCTCGCGGGTTCAGGCGCTCGATGGGCAGATTGCCGGGCTCAAAGCCGAGCGTGCGAGCGTGCAGGAGCGCCTGAGCTTTTACGACGAGGCGGTCTATTGGCGCGAGCGCGAGGGCAAACCGGAGCTCAAGCAGTTCGAGCGCCGCTTCGTGGTCTTTGAGGAGTTCCCGGCCGATATCGAGCGCGGCCGTTCGATGCTGCACCCCACGCTCATGCGCGCGATTCTGCGCATGCGTGCGCTCACGGGCACGCGCCCCATGCGCGGCTGGGGCGCCATGCTGCGTCGCGAGGCGCTGCATTCCGACGACCCCATCGCCGGTGCCGGCTCCTTTGCCGTGCTGCCGCGCGGTGCCGAGGAGCTGCTGCCGAGCGATCCTGCCGAGCTGGCAGAGATTGGCGTCGAGGTGTTGCCCGAGGGCACATACCTGTGCATGAGCCGCTGGGGCATGCCGTACGAACCCGAGGGCATTCGTGCCATCGTGGCCTGCATGGACGAGCACGCACTCCAGCCCATCGGCGATGCCTTCGATTTTTGCTACCTCGATACCACCAGCTACGACGAGTCCCACCAAGAGGACTTCTGCTGCATCCAAATCCCCGTAGCCCTCCAGATGTGACAAGAGGACAGTCCCTTTGTCACATTCGCGGCATGGCTGCCGCCCAAACCGTCACAACATTCGATGAAAATCTCGAAAACGAGGAAAAGCGTCGAATGTTGTGATGGTTTTCCTATCTGTGCCGGCGAGCCGCCGTGCCGTCTGGGGGTATAAGGCTAGCAAGTGTTTATTTGCGAGGCCAAGGGGGCGCCCCGTATGGATATCGATAGCTTTGAATGGTGGTACAGCGAGGGCGAGGCTCCGGATGAGGTGTGGGACGAGCCCTTGCCAAGTGATGAGTTGAGCGACGGGACCGATGTGGACTCCGATGCTGGCGATGCGCTTGACTCGGATGCCGATTCCGACCCCGCCGAGCCCCTGACCTTCGAGCAGGCCTGGGCCCAGGCCGAGGCCGACGAGGCAAAGGCCGATGCCACGGCCACGCTGGGTGAGCCAGCCGACATGTCCATCTCGCCGGCCAAGACCCCGCAGCCGCGCCACACCATCGACCCCGGCAGCACGGCATCCTTCAGCATACTCGACGTGCCCGCGCAGGGTGCCCAGGCGCCCGCCCCCACGCGTCGCCCCAACCTGGCTCGCGAGGAAGACGCGGCCCGCCGCTCACCGCTCGGCCCCATCCTCATCGCCTTCATGGCCGGCGTCATCGCTTGCTCGGCGATCGGAAATGTCTGGAGCCACGTGGAGCAACAGCGCAAAGACGCCGCCAAGGTCGAGATGTCTGTCGAGCAATCGCTCAGCCGCACGCGCTCGGTGCATGTGTCGGTCGAGGTTAAGGACGGCGCGACGTGGGATACCGCGCGCGGCGATAGCCAAATGCTCGTCCATATTGTGGGCCGCACGCTCAGGGGACAAGCAATCGACGAGTATCAATACGTCAATTCCGAAGGTGACGGTATCGAGCTCAAGCCCGGCGACTACGAGCTCACGGTTGATGAGCCGCCCGTCGCCACCGACGGCACGCGTTACCGCGCCTCAAAGCGCATGGTTCCCGTGAGCTTTAACTCGCAGGCGCCCGATACGGTCGACAGCACGCCGCAGGGCGGGTTCGACCTTTACGCAATCGTTCAATAACTGTGCCTGTCGCTTCTCCTTGCCGTCAAGAGTGGGACAATAGCCCTCGACACTATTGTTTACTTTTGGAGGAAGTAACATGTCCACCGTCACTACCATCAAGCGCGGCGGCCTCACCGCGGCCATCGATTCCATGGGCGCCCAGCTCACGAGCCTTGCCCTCAACGGCAACGAGTACTTGTGGCAGGGCGACCCCGCCTTTTGGGGCAAGCATGCGCCCATCCTGTTCCCCATTGTGGGCTCGCTGCGCAACAACACGGCAACGTCTGCGGCCGGCACCTGCGAGATGCCGCGCCACGGACTCGCGCGCATCGTCGAGCACAAGCTGGTCGAGGTCTCCGAGGACGGCTCGTCTGTCACCTACGAGATCGCCGACACGCCCGAGTCGCTCAAGGCCTTCCCGTTCCACTTTAAGCTCAACATGACCTATGCTCTGACCGGCGACGCCACGCTCACGCAGACCTTTACCGTCACCAACACCGGCGACGTTGACCTGCCGTTCTCGGTGGGCGGTCACCCCGCATTTAACGTGCCCGCTCCTGGTGCCGAGGACGAGGCGTTCGAGGATTACGAGCTGGCGTTTACCGAGGCTTGGACCAACGAGGCTCCCATCATCACGCCCGATGGCCTCATGACGTTTGAGGGTAGCTACAAGGCGCCCGATAACTCTGACGCGCTGCCCATCACGCACCGCAGCTTCGATAACGATGCCATCATGTTCACCGATACCCCGGGCTCCACGCTCACGCTGCGCGGCCGCAAGTCGGGCCACGGCGTCAAGATCGACTTTGAGGGCTTTAAGTACATTGGCGTGTGGTCTGCCGCCAACGATGCTCCGTTTGTGGCGCTCGAGCCCTGGACCGGTCACACCACCATGGACACCGAGGACGACGTCTTTGAGCACAAGGTCAACACCATTACGCTGGCGCCGGGCGAGACGGACGTCCGCAGCTTTAGCGTCACCCTGCTCTAGAGGTTCCGCCGTTCTAACGAACGGCGGACCGGTCGACGCTGCGCGCCGCCCAGAGCGACAATTTGTCATTCAAAAGGCAAGGCATGACCAGAAGGTCTATGCCTTGCTTTTTATGCCAAGCGGTGCATGGGGGGCAGGCTGCTTTGCGCCAATCGTCCTCGTGTGTCTATTAATTTTTCGCGCACATGCCGCGCTGCTGGTTGCGGGCGTATATCCTGTCTTATTGTCAGTAAAGCAAAATAGGGAAGGCACCAGATGCAACCTCGGCAACAGCGCGGTATGCAGGCCCAGCCGGTGTGCAGCCGTCGCATCTTTTTGGGTAGCGCTCTCGCTGCGAGCGCTTCCGTCGTCGCCGGCGCGCTCGCCGGCTGTCAGCGCCCGTCCACGCTCAAGGTGGTTCAGCCCACGACGGGCGGCGGTCGCGACGACCTGTCCGATTCCGTGATCGGCAAGGACAAGATCCGCATTGGCATGGAAGCGGCCTACGCCCCGTACAACTGGCAGGTTTCCGAAGCCAGTGAGTACACCATCCCCATCGACAACGTGCAGGGCGCCTATGCCGATGGCTACGACGTGCAGATCGCCAAGATCGTCTGCAAGGCCCTCGGCGGCGAGCCCGTTGCCGTCAAGCAGAGCTTCTCGGGCCTTATCGATTCGCTCAACAACGGCCAGATCGACCTCATCATCGCCGGTATGAGTGCCACGCCCGAGCGCGAGGAGTCGGTCGGCTTCTCCGACCCGTACTTCATTGGCTACTTTGGCCTGTTCGTAAAAGAGGGCTCGCCCTACCAGAACGCCACCAAGCTCAGCGACTTCAGTGGTGCCACGGTACTCGGCCAAAAGGACACCATGCTCGACACCGTCATCGACGAGATCCCGGGCGTCGTCCACAAGAACCCGGTCGATTCGGTTCCCACGGTGTTCTCGAACCTGCTGCAGGGCACGTGCGATGCCGTGACCTACAACACCGAGAACGAGAAGGGCTATATGGCCCAAAATCCGGGCATTGTCCCTATTCATTTTGCCGAGGGCGAGGGCTTTAAGCAGGAGGTCGCGGCAAACGTCGGCTGCCGCAAGGGCTCGGACAAGCTGCTTAAGCTCATCGACAAGACACTCAAGGGCATTAGCCAAGAGGAGCGCGACCAAATGTGGGACGCGTGCCTCGATCGTCAGCCGGCATAGGGAGGCAGCATGAAAACCATCAATCGTCTGGCCTCCTTTACCAAGGCCGACCACCGCTATGTGTACCTGGGCACGAGCGTTATCGCGGCGCTCGGCCTGGCGTTTAGCCAGCGCAACCCCACGCCGCTGAGCTTCTTGGCGCCTACGGGCGCGTTCCAAGACTGCCTCTGGGCAATCCTTTGGGCCTGGCTCGTCGTATCGGCGGCGGCGCTGGTCACCAAGCTTATGCACTGGAACGACTATCGCGAAAAGTCGCCGTTCGCATCCGAGCGCTTCCGTCGCGGCGCGCGCCTGGGCAGCTACGTCGTGGTCGCCATCGCGGCGATCTTTTTCGTGGACCGCTGCGTCATGTCATTTATCGACCTGGTGCAGGTGAGCATTGTCTCGGACTCCAACCCCAGCGACTTTTTGTCGAGCCTGGTCTACATGACCTACAAGAGCGGGGACTTCTTTATCCGCGGTATCGAGATCACCATCGCGCTTGCGACCTTCGGTACCGTCATCGCCTTTTTCCTGGCGCTGCTCTTTGTGTTCCTGCGCATTCAGACCTTCGATCGCGTGGACAACGACCTCACGCGCTTCTTTAAGAGCATCGGCCGCGGCTTTGCGACCATCTACTCCACCATCGTGCGCGGCACGCCCATGATGGTCCAGGGCCTGCTCATCTATTACGCGGGCTTCACCGTTTTGCGCGGCATGGGCTTCGAGACCGCCCAGGCCAACCAGATTTGGAGTACCTTCACCGCCGGCCTCGTCACCATTTCGCTCAACTCCACCGCCTACATGATGGAGGTCCTGCGCGGCGGCATCGAGTCCATCGATCCCGGCCAGGCCGAGGCGGCGCGCTCGCTGGGCCTGTCGCAGTGGCAGGCTATGCGCAAGGTCGTGTTCCCCCAGGGCATTAAAAACGCGATTCCGGCGCTCACCAACGAGCTCATCATCAACATCAAGGATTCGTCGGTGCTCTCGGTCATCGGCGTGTTCGACCTTATGTACGCCACCACCACCGTCGCCGGCGTGTACTACCGCCAGATGGAGGTCTACTGCGTGGCGCTCGTGGTCTACCTGATCCTGACGCTCGTGGCGAGCCGCTTGCTCGAGGCCTTTGGCAAAAAGCTCGGCGCCGAGGCTCCGGTAACGCTGCCCAGCTCCAACTAGGCTCAAGACGAGGAGAATCATCATGGCAGATACCGCCACTACCGGCGCCGCGGCCGCCGCACAGTCCAATGAGCCGCTCATCCGCGTCGAGGGCCTGCGCAAGAGCTTTGGGTCGCTCGAGGTGCTCAAGGGCATCGACCTGTCCGTTAACCCCGGCGAGGTCGTCACCATTATCGGCGCCTCGGGCTCGGGCAAGTCGACCTTCCTGCGCTGCCTCAACCTGCTCGAGACCCCGGACGCGGGCCAAATC
>CAUHFS010000010.1 GCA_959605475.1 uncultured Collinsella sp.
CGTCCGCAACCACCCGCTCACCACGCGTCGCTACTATCACCAGATGAACTACTAATCCTTTCAAATTGCTGCTGTTGTCTGCAGGCGAGACGTGCTGAATGTCTCGCCTGCAGGCTTATTTCTGGGGTTAATCAAAAAAGTTGCCCAGTACCTCCTAGTTGCACTGGTCGCATTATGGCGTCCATGGACGAGCAGTTATTTGGCATTACAATGCCTGGCCGTCCGTTGTTTACGAGCTGTTCGTTGGCTTGATTCTTGGTGACGTTCAACAGGGCGTTATCGTTGGTGCTGCCTTGGAGTCCATGTTCATGGGTGCCATCATGGTCGGCGCGGCGGTTCCTCCCGAGGTCTATACCTCCGGCGTGCTTGGCTGCGCGTTTGCCGTCATTACGGGTACAGGCACGGCAACTGCCGTCGCGCTCGCCCTTCCCGTCTCCGTCTTCCTTCTCTACTCCGTGATTAACTTTGCAACGCGTATCGTTGCGGTGCATCTGGGTTACGATTTGGGAACCAAGTTCCTGCAGCAGTCCGAAGAGAACAACCTTATGTCTCGCATGACGCATGCTGCCGGCGTTCTCGGAATGACCGTCATTGGCGCCATGATTGCGGCGCAGGTCTCGCTGTCCACGGCTCTGACCTTTGATGTGGGCGGTTCGCAGATTGTCCTGCAGGATCTGTTCGATTCGATCTTCCCCGGTCTTCTGCCTTTGCTGGCAACGTTCGCTTGCGTTGCTCTCTATAAGAAGGGCGTCAAGACCATTTGGATTATCCTGGGCATCTTTGCGATCTGCATCGTTGGAACCGGATTGGGAGTGTTCGCGGCGGCTTAATGCTGGCCGATATGCTCGCGTGCTGGATAACTAACTGACCGTTTGAAAACGGGGCTCGGCGTAAGGCCGGCCCCGTTTTTTATTTGAGGGAATTCCCGACCGTCCGAAAATCCTCGCTCGTCCATCACTCACGTATCTCTCATCTCTCATTCGTCACTAATACGAGAGATAGCAGAAAGACGAGAGATAAATATGAGAGATAATTGAGCAGCAGAGAGACAAGCAATCATGGAATTATCTCAATACTGATTGTTTTACCAGTAAAAACATGTTTATATGAAACAGATGGCAGACATCTTATCTTTCATCTCTCGCTCATCTCTAATATGAGACATAACAGAAAGATGAGAGATAATTACGAGAGATAACTGAGAGACGAAGGAAATCTATTCGCGGCATTCTTCGCAGAACCGAGCGAAAGGACGTGCAGGTGAACGAAAACGAACTGACCGGTTTGCTCGAGTCTTTAAGGCGCATGGGCTCGGATGACCTTAGCGTCGAAGTGAAAGAGAGCGCCACGACGCTTTCCCGCGACGTATGGGAAACGGTCAGCGCTTTCGCAAACACCGCCGGCGGCATCATCGTACTCGGAGTGAGCGAGCGCGCGGGTTTTGTCCCAATTGCAAACTTTGAGACCGAGAAAGTGCTCAACCAATTCGTGGCGGGCATGGGCGATGCTGGCGGTCGCGGAAAGCTGGCCAATCCGCCCAAATACACCATTGAGCGCGTGGGGCTTCGGGGTACCGTTGTTCTAGTTATCACGATTGAGGAGCTCGACCCGTCAAGCAAGCCTTGCTATGTAATAGAGCGGGGCGCCCAGGGCGGCAGCTACAAGCGCGTCGATGACAAAGATGTCCCGCTTTCGTCGACCGAGGTTTTGGCACTGTCGTCATATGAACGGACGAGTCCTAGCGATCGCGATGCGGTGCCCGGCACGAGTGTGGGCGATCTCGACGAGTCACTGGTCGACCGCACGATAGAGCGTGCCTATTCGTTGACGCCTCGAGCAATGCGCGGTGCGGCGGACAAGAAGACAAAGATGGAGCGTCTGAATTTCCTCGACTTCCAGGGCAATGTTACCAAGGCCGGCCTCCTTGCCGCGGGCGTTTACCCTCAGCAGTTCTATCCCAAGCTCTTCATTGATGTGGCTGTCCACGTGGGAACTCAAAAGGGAGCTGCGGGGCCACTAAGGTTTATGGACCGCACAATCTGTGAGGGAACGTTGGGCGAGATGATCTCGGATGCTGTCGCTGCCGTCGCCAAGAATTTGCGGCGAACCTCGACCGTCCAAGGCGTCTCGCGTGTCGACTCGCTGGAGATTCCCGAGGAGGTTCTGCGCGAGGCAATCGCCAACGCCGTAATCCATCGAGAATACGGGGATCGGTTCTGTGGACAATTGATTGCCGTCGACGTCTTTGACGATCGTGTCGAGGTAACGAATCCTGGCGGCCTTTACGGGGGAAAGACTCGCGAGAACTTGTTTGACGGCAGCTCCCGATGCCGTAACGCGACGCTCGTGAAACTCATGTCGATTGTCCCGCTGCCGGATGGCGCAGGTTCGCCGGCTGAGGGCAATGGCTCGGGCATCCCGATGATGATCGATGCCATGCGCGCGCATGGTCTGGCCGAGCCCCTGTTCTGCCCGGGGTTCGATCGGTTCAAGGTCGTACTTTACCGTTCAAAGATCGAGCCGGTCGATCATGGCGGGGGCTTAATTGTGACGGCACTCAAACACTACGGCGAGCTGGGGACGCGTGAGCTGGCAGAACGCACGGGGCTTACAATTTCCCAGGTTAGGTCGCGCGTCAACGCGCTCATTGCTCAAGGCGAGCTTGAGCCCACGGCGCCGGCGACGAGCCGCAACCGCAAGTATCGACTGTCAGAGCGCGTGGAATAAATGCGTTAGTGGACGAGGCGACCCAATAATCGACCCTCAATTGGCGCCCACTAAGGTAAAGCGGTTGTTGCTCAGTCGACGGTGATGCTAAAGACTCGGCTTACGCCGGCATGGCCCCGAACCCGTCCATCAAGAACAGCCTAAGAACCAGCTTGATGGCATATCCCGGTTTGACTTCTGCCGCGTCAAAGACGTGGCGCTCGGCGAGCTCGCTGCAGTATGCGTAGATGTCGCGGATAAGGTCCGCGCCCGAAAGCGTAAACATGTAGCCTGCGTCCGAAAGCGCATTGGGTGCGGCGGGCAACTTGGCCATGTGGCAGAACGTTTGCAGGTCGGGCGCCATAACATTCTGGTAGTCGACGTGGCCGCTGGCATCCTGTGCGGCAAGCTCCAATTGGCGCACAAAATTCAGTGCCGCCGCTAACACAAAGCTCGGCGTAGGCGCATTGACGTCCTGAGTGGTCGCCACAAGCCTGCCCGCCGCCTGCGTGACAAGCCAAGCGACCTCGCGCTGGCAACGCACGGCCTTGCGCGTAACCGGCTTGATTGACGAAGAAGAAACGCTCCCCTTAGGCGGATTCGAAGCAGCCATAAGACCCTCCCATGAACAATCCGGCCCAACAAGCCCGGATGAAACACGTGCTACATCAGTATACAGGGGAGTGGGGTAGCGGGGTACAAGTGCGCCAGCGGCAAATCGAGAGCATCAACAATGTGCCTCCGCTCTATTTGGATGATGGCACGTGGGTCATTAAGTACTCGGTTCAAGCGCCGGGTACCGTTGGTTTTCGAGACCAGAATTACAACCGTAAAATGCTCAACTGCATGGAATGTGGCGTCCCAGTCGGAGTCATATTTGCAACCGAGGTGGGCTATAAGGTGCTCGGCCTTGCGTTTGTTGAGCGGTTCGAGCCCGAAAACGGATGGTTTGTTCTGCACGGTCCTGTTCATAAAGGCGGACCGGACCCTCGTTTTGCGCCCGACATGAGTTATCTGAAGCACATACCCGTCCTGAAGCACATACCCGTCGATATTGAGTTTGCCGGACAGGGCGCGACCGACGATGAAATTTGGCTTTGGCGGTCTTTTACGATCGTGTTGTTTGATCGGATCGCGCGGCGATGCAATCTCGCGCACGCCTGCCGGTGCATGCTCTTCCTGATTTGTATAGCGAGAGGGGAGCGAGCGTGAGCTGGCGAGGCGATATTGCGATGGGGAAGTATGGAAAACTGCCGTGTGCCCTTATAGACAACAAAATGTTTCCGAGCGTAGAAGTTGATTGCGGGTCGTTTGTCGTCTCCTGTCCTTGCTGCGGCTCGCAAATACCGTGCCTCGACATTCGGTTCATCGATGCGCGCGACAGACTTAGCGACGAAGTGAGAAAACGGACAGGCGTTCATATGCCGGTGTATCAGGAGAAATGCCCTGTTTGTGGCCTCGATATCGTGTACGACGCCGGCGACGAGGGATGGGTGATGCGGAGGAGCTGGCTGTGAAGGCATCTCCGTTCCTACAAATAAATCCCCTCACCGAGCTGCTTGTGGAACTCGGCGTGATGGTCGCGTGCCCAAGTAAAGAGTGCCTGGTCAAAGTCGGTGCGCGTGGCCGGGACGCCAAAGACGCCGGCAACTTCGACACGCACAAACTCCAGTGCCGGCAGCTTGTTGATGGCGGTGAGGGCAAACGGGGACGTGGGTTCTTCGAACAGATAGCGGCTGCCTTGCAGCGCGTCGCAACTGGTGCATGTGTTGCCGAGCGACGGGGCTTTGGAGGCTCGTGCGCCTACGGGTTTGTAGCCACAGCGCTTATGAAGGTAGTCGCGGATCTCGCCTGGGACGCAGCCAAGAGCGGGAACAATGGCGAGCGCGTTGGCATTGGCCGTGTCGATGGTAATGTGCCCGGCTTCGTTGGGCCCGTGCGCAATGGCGATGCCCTTGCCGTCATCGGTTCGATAGGGAATGCCGAAGGCCGCAACCGAGGTCTCTTCGTGGCATTTCCAGCACTCGCGCTTGCCCAGTACTAGATATATATACGGCGCTGAGGGGTCGGATAGGTCAACACCGGGCAGCCACTCGGCAAAGGGCTCGGGGTTGACGCCGCTGGGTACATACCAGATCTTCTTGGTCCGGTCCCATTTGGCGCCCAGTGCCTTGGCTTCTTCTTTGTGCGAAAAGGGGACATCGAGCTCGGTGCGCATGGCGGCTCCTTGGTGCTGCAGGTGCAAGTGGCTCAAGGATACCGCAGGGCGCAGACATCGCGGCGTTTTGCTGAGAAGTTGCGGTGCGGACTGATTGGTTATGGCGATGGATAGATCGGCAAGTAGATGGTCGGCTTTTGGCCAGTTGGGCGGTTGGAGCAGCTTGCGGCGCAGTTTTGTGCCTGGCTATTGTTGATGTTGGGGTATTGAATTTGTTTGGCAGCCATTCGTCAGGTGAATTGATGCTACGTTGCGATGACGGTTGGAACTGCCAGCGGATTTGGCGACATAAAACAAAACAGCCCAGAGGACATAGCCTCTGAGCTGCGAACATTTGGTGGGCGTTAGAAGATTTGAACTTCTGACCTCTTCCGTGTCAGGGAAGCGCTCTCCCCCTGAGCTAAACGCCCGATCAAGGGTGCGCAAGCGCGCAAGGAATAATATAACGGAGCCTGAACTCGGTGGCAAGAACATTTTTAAAAATCGCTTACATTGTGGAATTCGGGGGCTTTGTCATATCCATTTCAAAAGAGCCTGCTGCCGCGATTTGGCTGTCGCGCAATGCAAGGCCATTGCGGTATCGAGCTATGGAAAGACGCCTGCGGAATTGTCCTACCGATAAGCGGACATGCCTCCAGCTGGTGCCTTCGCCGTGGTAAGGTAAGCCGAATTGTTTCCAGGCTGCTTCGGGGGAGTGGAATGAGCAAAGAGCGTGTCGAGCAGGTCGAAGGCGCAGGGGCTTCGGTGCCGATGACCGATATATCGAACATTGATGTGCCCGAGGGCACCGATGAGCTCAGCCGTAGCACCCGCCGCGCCTGGCGCGAGCGCCTGAACAGCGCTTCGACGCGCAAGATGATCACGGGTGTCTTGGCTACGCTGGTGGGCGGTTCGTTTTGGGGCTTCTCGGGCACCAGCGCGAGCTTTCTGTTCGATACCTACCACGTCGACACCTTGTGGCTTATGAGCGTGCGTCAGATTCTCGCCGGTCTACTCTTTATGGCCGTGGTTGTTACGCGCGACCGCGAGCGCCTGATTAAGCTCTGGACCACACCCGCCGATCGCAAGCAGCTGCTGCTCTTTACCGCCTTTGGTCTGCTGTTCAACCAGTTTTGCTATCTTTCGGCCGTGCGCCTGACGAACGCCGGAACCGCGACGGTGCTCCAGTGCCTGCAGCTCGTTATCATCATGGGCTACACCTGCGTGACCGATCGCCGCATGCCGCGTACTCGCGAAGTCATCGGCATTGGCCTGGCTCTGGGTGGAACCTTTTTAATCGCCACCGGCGGCGACCCCACCAGCCTGAATATCTCGCCGCTTGGCCTGGCAGCAGGTCTTATGTGTGCGGTCAGCGCCACGTGTATGGCGGTGATTCCCGCCAAGATCCTGCCCGAATACGGCAGCCCCATCGTCACGGGCTCGGCAATGCTCACGGCGGGTGTGGTCTCGTGTGTCTTCGTGCAGCCCTGGGCGCATATGCCGGCGCTCGACGCTGCCGGCGTCGAGGCGCTCGCGGTGTTCGTGGTTATCGGCTCTTTTTTTGCTTACATGCTCTATATGCAGGGCGTTAAGGACATCGGCTCGGTGCGTGCGAGTCTCATCGGAACTGTGGAACCGGTTTCGGCGACCATCACCAGCGCCGTTATGCTGGGCACGGTGTTTTTGCCGACCGACCTTATCGGCTTTGCCATGATCATCGTGATGATGTTCCTCACGGTGTAGCTGGCGCCGCCGCCAAGACGGAAAAGGTGTTGTGCCGCATTTTCGCCAATTGATGTCCGTGTCTGGAGTTTAGCTGTCGATGCCCAAAATGCCATAAACTGGTAACGTTATGGACTTTTTCATTGCGACTCAATTGCGAGGATTTCTTTATGGCTGGTAATCACTTTAAGGGCAGCGATAGCGGCCGTCCTGCAGTTCCGCCGCGTCCGAACGGGGCTGGTAAGGCCGGCACGCCGGGCGGCGCTGGACAGGGCGGTTCCGGTAAGCGCGTGTCCCCGGGCGAGACGGCGATGTTTACCGCTCTGTACGAGCAGTCACAAAAGGCAAAAAAGACCGGCCGTGCAAGAGGGAATGTCTTTGCGGGCGGTGCAACCTCCACGTCGCAGCCGAGTGGGGCTCCTTCGGTACCCACGAACAACGCAGGTGCTACCAACGCCGCGAATGCCGCCGGCAACGTTAATGCCGGCAAGGCCGCCAACAATACTCCCTCTGCCGGTGGCGCGGGGCTTACGGGTAACCTCGGCACGATCTACACCGGTGCCTCCGAGACTGGCACGTTCGCCCGCCTGGATGATAGCGGTGCCGAGTTTGCGGGCTCGGGTTCCAAGGAAGATTATTACGATTTTGGCTTGAACTACGGTAGCGACGCTTCGTCGAGTTCGACCTCTGACGGTCTGGTCCGTCATCGCCATCGCAAGGGCGAGCGCAAAAAGCGTCACACCGGCGCCATTATTGCCGCTGTAGTCGCGGTGCTTCTCGTTGCGCTTGGCGCAAGCGGCTTTATGCTGCTTAACTCTGCAAAGACCGTAAAGAGCGAAGCGAAGGAGGCTGTCGAGATCGTCGGTGGCCTTAAGGACAAGGTCACGTCGGGCGATTTTTCGACGCTGCCTGACGACGCGAAGAAGATTGATGAGCTCTGCGACAGCATGAAGGCGGAGACTTCGAGCCCGCTGTGGACGGCGGCTTCGTTTATCCCGGTGTATGGCAGCGACATCAATGCGGCCCGTACCATGATTGATGCCCTGTCCGATGTCTCGAGCAACGCGCTGGTTCCCATGGCCGACAACCTTTCGCAGGCCACGCCCGGCAAGCTGTTCCAGGACGGCATGATTAACGTGTCCGCGCTGCAGGCGGTCGCCGATTCGCTTTCCAGCAGCTCCAAGGTGTTCAAGAGCGCCAACGAGAAGGTCCAGGGCATTGGTGATACTCATATTTCCCAGGTGACTGAGCTGGTCGATAAGGCCAAGGACGGCTTTGCCACCCTCAACGGCGCGGTTGACGCGGCGGAGAAGGTCGCCCCTGTCCTTCCCCAGATGCTCGGCGCCAACGGCCAGACGCGCAACTACCTTATGTACGCCATGAACAACGTCGAGATTCGTGCTTGCGGCGGCTTTGGCGGTTCGCAGGGCCTGATTTCGGTCACTGACGGCCAGATGTCGATTGGCGAGTTTGTTCCCCGCATTGGACTCAGCGAGGATGAGGCAGTCGAGAGCGTCGACGAAGAGGATGAGGCGCTGTTCGGCAACCACAGTAACCTGTACAACTCGGGCAATACCTATTCGCCTGATTGGCCCCGCAACTCGCAGCGTGTCGCCGCGCTGTGGAAGTCCCAGTATGGACAGGACGTTGATGGCGTCATCGGTATCGACCCGGTGTTCCTGCAGTATCTGCTGGGCCTGGTCGGTAACGTGTCACTGCCCGACGGAACGGTTGTCGACGGCACCAACGCCGCAAAGGTCCTCATGCACGATGTGTACTGGAACTATCCGGTCGAGGAGTCTGACGGCATCTTTGCATCCGTCGCCAGCGCTGCCTTCGACAAGATCCTTGGCGGTATCGGCGATGTCGATGTTACGAAGCTTGTCAGCGCCGTTGAGCGCGGTGCCGAAGAGGGTCGCCTGATCGCTTGGATGAGAAACGATGATGAGCAGAATGCCATCAAAGAGACGGGCATTGACGCTTCGCTGCCCGATCCGGATGATCCGAGTGCCGATCCCGTTGCCGGCGTTTACTTTAACAACCTGAGCTTCTCCAAGCTCGACTGGTATCTGAACGCCGACACGCAGATTGGCCAGGGCATCAAGAACGGCGACGGCACGTGCTCCTATCGCATCACCGTTACCCTGACGAACATCATGACGCAGGAGGAGGCCGGCAAGCTGCCCGACTACGTCGCGGCGAGCGCGCCCGATGCCGCGCGCGACGACGAGCGTCTGAATGTCTCACTGTTTGCCCCGACGGGCGGCAACATCAGTGACCTTACGGTTGAGGGCACCCAGTTTGGTCTTGGCGCCGCTACGTGGCATGGAATTCCCTTCTATTCGGGTACCGTTGACCTGCATGCTGGCGAGACGACGACGATCACGTATACGCTGACCACGTCGGCCGAGGCGGGGGACAAGCCGCTTACGCTGCGTCAGACTCCTACATGCCAGGCGGCTCGCGACAGCGCGTCGGCGTAGGGTTTTTCTGGTAGCGCAGATAATCGAGTACCATTTTGGGGCGGACAGGCAATCTGTTCGCCCCTATTTTGTAAGGAGAGCGCATGAAGTACTTTGGCACCGACGGCTTTCGCGGTGAGGCTAACGTTGGGCTGACGGTAGAGCACGCTTATAAGATTGGCCGTTTTGTGGGCTGGTATTACGGCGCCAACCGCGAGCGCAAGGCGCGCGTCATCGTGGGCAAGGACACACGTCGCTCGAGTTATATGTTCGAGGCGGCGCTGGTGAGTGGCCTGGTCGCGAGCGGTGCGGACGCCTATATGCTGCACGTGATCCCCACGCCGGGCGTAGCGCATCAGACCGTGGAAGGCTGCTTCGATTGCGGCATCATGATCAGCGCGAGCCACAACCCGTTTTGCGATAACGGCATTAAGCTCGTCAACAGCGACGGTTTTAAGATGGACGAGGACGTACTGGAGCTCATCGAGGACTACATCGATGGCAAGAGCGAGGTGCCGCTGGCCACGGGCAACCACATCGGCGCCACGGTGGACTACATGCAGGGCCGCAACCGCTATATTGCCTCGCTCATCGCCAGCGCGAACTTTTCGCTGCAGGGCGTCAAGATCGGTCTCGACTGCGCCAACGGCTCGGCGTCCTCGGTGGCCAAGCCGGTGTTCGACGCGCTGGGCGCCGACGTGCGCGTGATCAATGCCGCGCCTGATGGTTTTAACATCAACGTCGACTGCGGCTCCACGCATATGGAGCGTCTGCAGCGCCACGTGGTGGAGCAGGGCCTGGACGTGGGCTTTGCCTACGACGGCGATGCCGACCGCTGCCTGGCCGTGGACGAGCGCGGCCGCGTGGTCGATGGCGACCAGATCCTGTACGTGTGCGGCGTGTACCTGAACAAGCACGGTCGCCTTTCGGGCGGTACCGTGGTGCCGACGATCGCCAGCAACTTTGGTCTGGTCAAGTCGCTGGAGCTTGCCGGACTGAGCGCCGTGACCAGCGGCGTGGGCGACCGTCACGTGTATGCCAAGATGCGCGAGGGCGGCTACAGCCTGGGCGGCGAGCAGACGGGCCATACGATCTTTGGCGATATCGAGCGCACGGGCGACGGCATTATGACCTCGCTGCGCGTGATGGAAGTGATTCGTGCCGAGCGCGAGACGCTCTCGCAGCTCACGGCTCCGTGCAAGCTGCTGCCGCAGGCGCAGGTTGCCGTGCGCGTAGCGGATAAGGACGCCGCGCTCGAGAACATGGGCGTGCAGAACGCCATCGCCGAGGCCGAGACTGCGCTGGCAGGCGAGGGCCGCGTGCTCGTGCGCAAAAGTGGAACCGAGTCGGTGATTCGCGTTTTGGCCGAAGCGCCCGACCAAGCATCCGCCGATGCTGCCATGAAGCGCATCGCCAACGCGCTCGAGGCTTTATAGCTACGCGGTTTTACCAAACCGCGTAGCTGCTCGACGCTGCAAACGCCCCTAAGCGGCAATCTGGCGTTCAATTTCAAGGGCGCGACCAGAAGGTCAGCGCCCTTTCGTTTCACGTTATCTTGCTCGCTTGGGGTCGTTTTCTCTGACGTTGCCAAGACATTAGCGTCAACGAGCTACTCATTGGGGACAGTCTTTACCGATTGGCCGGTTTGCTGGCCGGATGGGCAAGGACTGTCCCCAACTGCCGGCAGAAAAGGAACGTCCCTAACTGCCGGCCTTCAAGGCCTTACAGCTGGTAGAGCGTGGTGAACTTGTCCTGTAGGTAGCTGCAGTAGTAGCGGGCATCGAACGGCATGCCGCAGGCGCCCTTGATGAGTTCCGGCGCGTCTTTGGCGCGGCCCCATTGCCAAATGTGCTCGCCTAACCACGCGCGGACGGGTGCCAAGTCGCCGCTCGCACAGGCACCGGTAAGGTCGACGCCGTCGCGGCACATGGCCGGCACAAACATGGCGTCGTAGGCGCTACCCAGCGCATACGTGGGGAAGTAGCCAAACGAGCCGCCGCTCCAGTGCGTATCCTGCAGACAGCCGCGCGTGTCGTCAGGAACGGGAATGCCCAGGTATTCGTCCATAAAGCGGTTCCAAAGCGCGGGGATATCCTTGGCCGTGGCCTCGCCGGCAAACAGCATACGCTCAATCTGGTAGCGCACCATAATATGCAGCGGGTAGGTAAGCTCGTCGGCCTCGGTGCGGATCAACGACGGCTGCGCGATGTTCACGGCGCGGTAGAGCGTGTCCTCGTCAACGTCGCCGTAGACCTCGGGCGCGTGGCGGCGCAGTACCTCAAGCAGCGGGCCCATAAAGGCGCGGCTGCGGCCCACGGTGTTCTCGAAAAAGCGGCTCTGGCTCTCGTGGATGCCCATGGAGGTGCCACCTTCAAGACAGGTGCGCGCATAGGCAGAATTGACGCCCAGCTCGTACATGGCGTGGCCCGCCTCGTGGATGATGCTGTAGACGTTGGAGATGCAGTCGTTTTCGTAGATGTGCGTGGCAATGCGCGCGTCACCCACCGAGAAGCCTTCGCTAAACGGGTGCTCGGTAAAGGCAAGCGTGGTGTCGTTCAGGTCCAGGCCGACGAGCTTCATAAGGTCGAAGCTCATGGCGCGCTGGGCGGCCTCGGGCACGCGGGCGTGCAAAAAGTCGGCAGCGGGCTGCTGGCCGCGCTCGCCGATGGCGTGCACGAGCGGCACGACCGTCGCCTTGACCTCATCGCAAAACGCGTCGAAGCTCTTGGCGGAAAGGCCGCGCTCATACTGGTCGAGCCACACGTCGTATGGGTCGCGCTTGGGATCCATGAGCTCGGCCTGATATTTGAGCTTGTCGACAATCTTATCCACATAGGGCTCAAAGCTCGCCCAGTCATTGGTCGTCTTGGCCTTGTGCCACACGGCATCGGCCTCGCAGGTAAGCCTGGTCCAAGCCTCGGCCTCCTCGGTAGGAATGGCGCTTGCCTCGCGCTGGTCGCGGCCGAGTACGCGAATCTCGTCGAGCAGCTGCGGGTCGTCGATCTTGCCGCCCGCGACCGTCTCGCGCGCGAGAGAGCGCACGAGCTCAACAGACTTTTTGCTGGTCAGCAGCTTGTGATGCTCGCCGGCAAGGGTGCCCATAGCATCGGCGCGGGCCGCGGCGCCGTTGGCGGGAGCAATGGTCGCGCCATCGAACTCGGCAATCTTGAGCAGGTACTCGCGGGTCCACAGCTTGCCCTCGAGCTTGCGGAATTTTTTGATGGCCTTATCGACCTTGATGCCTTTGGGCGTCTTGCCCGCTGCAGGCTCGGCCTTCTTATCGAGTTTCTTTCCCATACCATATCCTTGATCTCGCGAGCCGAGCGCTTCGGGTGGGCGCGCGGCCAGTTTGCACAGCTACCTGCCTTGTACCCAGCACGAACAAAACGGAACGCGGCGATACGCCCACACAATGTGGTATCCTGTAGCCCAATGCGTTGACGGAGAGGGTTTTGCCCGCCGCGTCGCCGGCAAGAGAGGGAAGGTCATGGGCTGCAAGCCTTCCTGCGGTGACAAGGGCCAAGCGTTCACTCCCGAGCAGCGACCTCAACGGGCACGCGGCCAGCGGCGGCGATGTCCCCAGTAGGGAAGCCGTGAGCCTCGCGATAAGGGGCGCAGAGTGGGCACGGCGGGCCAGACATCCGCCGCGTCAAACAAGGTGGTACCGCGGAATTCAACCGTCCTTGGGCAATGCACATGCCCGAGGGCGGTTTTTTGTTACCGAACCGGGCCGCGTTTTCACAACGCCAGGCGGCGGCAGCCGCCTCGGCAAACGGAGAGCGCGAGAGACGAAAGGGAAGACATGAGTCTGATTGATGATCTGGTCAAACTCGAGGAAGAGGCCAAGGAGCTCGTCGCAGGCGCCGACGACGCCGCCAAGCTCGAGGCTGCGCGCGTTGAGCTGCTCGGCCGCAAGGGCCGCATCACCGGCCTGATGCGCATGATGGGCAAGCTCGCCCCCGAGGATCGTCCCGTGATGGGCAAGCGAGCCAACGAGATGCGCCAGCTGATTGAGGGCATGCTCGACGAGCGCACCACCGAGATGAAGGCCGCCGCCCTCAAGCGCGCACTGGAGCACGACGCCGTCGACATCACGCTGCCGGGCATCCGTCCGCAGATCGGCCACCAGCACCTGATCAAGCAGATTATCGAGGAGGCCGAGGACATCTTCTGCGGCATCGGCTACACCGTCGAGTCCGGCCCCATGGTCGACACCTCCTACTACAACTTCACCGCGCTCAACGCCCCCATGGATCACCCGAGCCGCTCGGCCCGCGATACCTTCTACGTGGTCGACAACAACCCCGGCAGCGTCGCGCACCCCGAGGCTCACGCCCACGGCGAGTCCGACGTGCTGCTGCGCACCCAGACTTCAGGCGTGCAGATCCACACTATGGAGTCGCAAAAGCCGCCCATCTACATGATTTGCCCGGGCACCGTCTACCGTCCCGACACGGCCGATGCCTGCCACCTGCCGCAGTTCAATCAGATCGAGGGCCTGGTCGTTGACGAGGGCATCACCTTTGGCGACCTCAAGGGCACGCTCGACTACTTTGTTAAGTGCATGTTTGGCGAGGATCGCAAGACGCGTTACCGCCCGCACTTCTTCCCCTTCACCGAGCCTAGCTGCGAGGTGGACGTGAGCTGCCACGTGTGCGGCGGCAAGGGCTGCAACTTCTGCAAGCATAGCGGCTGGATCGAGATCCTGGGCTGCGGCATGGTTGACCCCAACGTCCTGATCAACTGCGGCATCGACCCCGAGAAGTACACCGGCTTTGCCTTTGGTATTGGCGCCGAGCGCGTCGCGGCCCTGCGCTACGACCTGCCGGATCTGCGAACCCTGATGACGGGCGATATGCGCTTCTTAAATCAGTTCTAGTCCCGGCGGCTTTCCCAAGCACCGCACCTTGCCTTTCAATCGTCGGTTGCGTACCTAAGTACGCGGCCCTCCTCTTTCAAGGCAATCTGCGGCACTTGGAAAACCCGTCTCCGTTGCAGTTTTCCGGCTCAAAGCCGCATTTATGAAAGGAGACCAGTTAGATGCGTGTTTCTTACGACTGGCTCAAGACCATGATCGATATTCCGGAGGATCCCAAGACCCTTTCGGACGAATATATCCGTACCGGTACCGAGGTCGAGGCGATCGACACCGTGGGCGAGTCCTTCGACCACGTGGTGACCGCCAAGGTGCTCACCAAGACCCCGCACCCCGATAGCGACCACATGTATGTGTGCTCGGTCGATGTGGGCGACAAGAACCTCGACGCCGACGGCAACCCCGCTCCGCTGCAGATCGTCTGTGGCGCGCAGAACTTCGAGGCCGGCGACCATATCGTCACGGCCATGATCGGCGCCGTGCTTCCCGGCGACGTCAAGATCAAGAAGAGCAAGCTTCGCGGCGTCGTGTCCATGGGCATGAACTGCTCCGCGCGCGAGCTCGGCCTGGGCGGCGACCACTCCGGCATCATGATCCTGCCCGAGGATACGCCCTGCGGCATGCCGTTTGCCGAGTACGTGGGCTCGAGCGACACCGTGCTCGACTGCGAGATCACGCCCAACCGTCCCGACTGCCTGTCCATGATCGGCATGGCCCGCGAGACCGGCGCCATCTTCGACCGCGATTTCCACGTTGAGCTGCCTGCCATCAAGGCCGAGACCGGCCGCGCGACCGACGACGAGCTTTCCGTCGAGATCGCCGACGAGGGTCTGTGCGACCGCTACGTCGCCCGCATCGTGCGTAACGTGAAGGTCGGTCCGTCGCCCGACTGGATGGTCAAGCGCCTCAACGCCCTGGGCGTGCGCCCGCACAACAACATCGTCGACATCACCAACTACGTGATGATGCTCACCGGTCAGCCGCTGCACGCCTTTGACCTGGACACCTTTGCCGAGCGCGAGGGCCATCGCCGCGTGGTGGTTCGCGCCGCCCAGCAGGACGAGAAGTTCACGACCCTCGACGGCGAGGAGCGCACGCTCGACGCCGGCATGGGTCTCATCACCGACGGCGAGCGTCCCGTGGCGCTGGCCGGCGTTATGGGCGGCATGGATTCCGAGATTGAGGACGACACCGTCGACGTGATGGTCGAGAGTGCCTGCTTCAATGCCGGTCGCACCTCGCACACCAGCCGCGACCTGTCGCTGATCTCCGACGCCTCCATCCGCTTTGAGCGTCAGGTCGACGAGACCGGCTGCGTGGATGTGGCCAACGTGGCCTGCGCGCTCATCGAGGAGATTGCCGGCGGCCAGGTCGCTCCCGGCTACATCGACGTGTTCCCCGCTCCTAAGACCATCGACAGCATCAAGCTGCGCCTGGCCCGCGTGCACGCCATCTGCGGCGCCGACATCGAGCCCGACTTTATCGAGCGCTCGCTCACCCGCCTGGGCTGCACCGTCGAGCGCGACGGCGAGGACTTTATGGTTACCCCGCCGAGCTTCCGTCCCGACCTGCCGCGCGAGATCGATCTGATCGAGGAGGTCCTGCGCCTGTGGGGCATGGGCCGCGTGACGGCGACCATCCCGGCTGCCAAGAACCACATCGGCGGTCTGACCCGCGAGCAGAAGCTCACCCGCAAGGTCGGCGAGATCCTGCGCGCCTGCGGCCTCAACGAGACCACGACCTTTGGCTTTGCCGCCCCCGGCGACCTGGAGAAGATCGGCATGTCCACCGAGGGCCGCGGCTGCCCCGTGGTGCTCATGAACCCGCTGGTTGCCGAGCAGACCGAGATGCGCCGCTCGCTGCTGCCGGGCCTTTTGCAGTCCGTGGCCTACAACGAGGCCCACGGCACGCCCAACGTGCACCTGTACGAGGTCGGCACCTTGTTCCACGGCCGCGAGAATGCCAGCCTGCCCAAGGAGGCCAAGTCCGTGGCGGGCGTGCTTTCGGGCCAGTGGAGCGAGCAGTCTTGGAACATGAAGTACCGCAAGCTGCGCTTCTTCTTTGGCAAGGGCATTGTCGAGGAACTGCTTGCCCAGCTGCGTATCGAGAAGGTTCGCTTCCGTCCCGTCGAGGGCGAGGGCTATGCCTTCTTGCAGCCGGGCCGTGCCGCCGAGGTCCTCTCGGGCGGTACCGTGCTGGGCTGGGTCGGCGAGATCCACCCCGAGGCGCGCGAGGCGATGGGCATCGATGAGGTCGTCGTTGCCTTTGAGCTCGATTTGGACAAGTTGATCAAGGGCGCCCGCAATCAGGAGAACTACCGCGAGTTCTCGCAGTACCCTGCCGTTGAGCACGACCTTGCTATCGTGGTCGACAACGCTGTGACCTGCGAGGATCTTGAGCGCCGTATTACCAGCGCCGGCGGCAAACTGCTCGAGGGCGTGCGTCTGTTCGACGTCTACCGCGATCCCATCCGCATCGGAGCGGGCAAGAAGTCCATGGCCTTTGCGCTTACGTATCGCTCGGACGACCACACGCTTACCAGCGAAGAGGTCGAGAAGGCGCACCAGAAGATCGTCACCAAGGTGTGCAAGGGCGTAAACGGCGAGGTTCGCGGCTAGGATCGCTTGCGTCTGTGACGAATGTATTGCAAAACGGCGCACTGCTTTGTTGGCAGTGCGCCGTTTGCTATGATAGCCGGCGGCGTGTTACGAACCTAGCAATACGTAACACTGGCAAGGTGATTCAAACGGCGCTGCGATCGCGTGCCGACAACCGGGAGGCGTATATGCACATTCCAGATAATTATCTGTCCCCGCAGACCGATGCCGTCATGGCGGTCGCGATGGTGCCCGTTTGGGTCCATTGCATCAAAAAGGTACGCGCCACGCTCGATCGCGAGCATATGGCGTTCCTGGGCATCTGCGCCGCGTTCTCCTTCTTGCTCATGATGTTCAACGTGCCGCTGCCCGGTGGCACCACTGGTCACGCCGTTGGTGGCGCGCTCATCGCACTGCTGCTGGGTCCCGAGGCCGCTGCCATCGCGGTTTCGGTTGCGCTGGCGCTGCAGGCGCTGCTGTTTGGTGACGGCGGCGTTCTGTCCTTTGGCGCCAACTGCTTTAACATGGCCTTTGTGCTGCCGTTTGCCGCTGCTATCGTGTTCCGTGCGCTCAACAGCCGTTTGCACGACAAGAGCTGGGGCACCTCGGTTTCTGCCATCGTGAGCGGTTGGGTCGGCCTGTGCCTGGCAGCCCTGTGCGCGGCAATCGAGTTTGGTATTCAGCCGATGCTCTTTACCAACGCTTCGGGCGCTCCGCTGTACTGCCCCTTCCCGCTGTCCGTGGCTATTCCTGCCATGTTGATCCCGCATATGCTGGTTGCCGGCGTGATCGAGGGCGTGGCGACGGCCGCCATCTATGGTTTCATTAAGAAGACGGCGCCGAGCATTATCGTCGGGCCCGAGGCCGTCGATGGCCAGCTTGCCGCCGATGGTACCGCCAAGAAGACTTCCCTAATCCCCACGCTCATTCTGGTCGCCGTGCTTGTCTTGGCCACGCCGCTGGGCCTTTTGGCCACGGGTGACGCCTGGGGCGAGTGGGACGCTGAGGGCGCCGCGACCGCCGTTCAGGAGGCTGGTGACGACAGTCTGCAGGCTTCGGTCGGCCTCGATGCTCCGACCTTTGCCGATGCGCTGCCCACGGGCGACTACCTGCAGGTCTATTCCGAGGAGCAGGGCCTTGGCTTTGCCGGCCAGGCCGCGATGTATATTCTTTCCGGCGTGATTGGCGTGGCGGTGCTTACCATCGCATTCCGCCTGGTCTCGCTGACGGTCAAGGAAAGCGGTGCTCATGACAATAGCCGAGCTGCCTAGCTGGCTTGCGGTCGAGGAGCGATATGAGCCCGTGGGGGCTCGGCATCGTGTGATGCAAAAGAATGTCCTGCACCTGGCGAGCCTGCTTGAGCGGGTTCGCCTTGGTGGAGGCGCTCACGAGGGCGGGTCGATGGTCGACCGCGCCCTTTCTTGCGTTTCGGCTCCGGTGCGCCTGGTGGGGATGTTCGTTTGCGTTCTGTGCGTGTGCCTGACGCAAAGCCCGCTGTACCTGATGTTGATGGCGGCGATCGCGTTGGTGCTGGTCGCGGTGCGCCCAGCACGCGGGTTGCGCGCGACTTTTGTGCTGGCGCTCGGCGCCGCGGGACTCGCAGTGGTTCTGGCGCTGCCTGCCCTGCTGCTGGGCGCGTCTGCCACGGGCGCCATGCTCAAGATCGCGCTCAAGACCTTCATTAATGTGTCGCTGGTGCTGGGCGTTTCATGGACGCTTACCTGGAGCCGCATGTCGGCGGCGCTCAAGATGCTGCATCTGCCCGACGAGGTCATCTTTACCTTTGATATGGCACTCAAGCATATCGAGGTGCTGGGACGTACAGCGCACGATCTGTGCGAATCGGTCATGCTGCGCAGCGTTGGCCGTACGCCTGAGGGATTTTCGCGTACCGATTCGATCGCGGGTATCATGGGCATGACCTTTATCAAGGCGATGGAATGCAGCCACGCGATGGACGAGGCTATGCTTTGCCGCGGCTTTGCCGGTGCGTATCCGGCGCCCGCACGGAGCGGACTGAGCTGGCGCGATGCGGTTTATGCGGTCGCCGTGGCGCTGTTTGCGGTGCTGTGCGCTGTGCTGTAGTGCGGACGGCGGGCTGTTGATGTGAATAGGGAAGGGCGACGTTTTGACGATCGATATGAATAATGCGGCGGGCACGAACGGTGCGGGCGCCGAGGTCGCGCCGCTCATCGAGCTACGCGACGTGGTGTTTTCCTATGCGGGGCATACGGTTGTCGATGGTGTGTCGCTGCAGGTCGATCGTGGCGAGCTCGTTGCCCTGCTTGGCCCGAATGGCTGCGGCAAGACGACGATCATGCGCCTTATTAACGGTCTTGAACTCGCGGACGCAGGGGCATACCTGTTTGACGGGCACGTGATCGATGCAGCATTTCTAAAGGATTCCGCGGCCGCTCAGCGTTTTCATCAGCGCGTGGGCTTCGTGTTTCAAAATGCCGATGCCCAGCTGTTTTGCGCCACGGTAGGCGAGGAGGTCGCGTTTGGTCCGGCTCAAATGGGGCTGTCGACAGACGAGCTCAAGTGCCGCGTTCGCGATGCCATGGAGCTGTTCCAGGTTTCCGATCTGGTCGATGCCTCGCCCTATCAGCTCTCGGGCGGGCAAAAGAAGCGTGTTGCGCTGGCGGCCGTCGTGTCGATGAACCCCGATATCCTAGTGCTCGATGAGCCCACCAACGGGCTCGATGAGGACTCGTGCGACATCGTAGTCAACTTTTTGCTGGCCTACGTTGCTGCCGGTAAGACGGTTTTGATGAGTACGCACCATCAAGATTTGGTGCGCCGCCTGGAGGCCCGTGCCATCTATATCGATCGATATCACCATGTGGTCGAGGCGCCCGTGCCGTCGTATGGAACCGAAAGCGGTGCTGCGGAATAGTTGCTGCGTAGGGTATGTATGGCCGCCTGTGCGACTCTGCCGTGATGGTATAGTTAACCAGGTTTTATGGGGGTGGCTATGCCAAGTTGGAACATTCATATCGCTCAAACGGAGCGCTTGCTGGCACGTGCTAGCGTGCTTGCCGATAGCGTGCGCGACCGCAATGCCTTTTTGTTTGGCTGCGTGATTCCGGATATCTTCGTGGGCTATATGGTCCCTGGCATCGCCGATCCCATTCCGTATCGCATTACGCACTTTGCAAAGCCCGAGCCTATCCCTAAGCCGCGCGAGCACGAGTTCTGGGATACCTATGTGGCGCCGCTGCTTAAAGGCGCACCCGCGGGCGAACCTGCTGAGGCTACCTCGATTGTCGAGGAGCGCGAGCGACTGAACCGCGTGCACTATCCTCAGCGCTACAGGGATGCCGAGCCGGTTGTCGGTCCCGGCGCCTGTGAGTTCTCGCTTGCGTCCGAAGATGTGGCGCAGTCGCTGCTCGATTTAACGCTGGGCGTCTGGTCGCATCTGGTGGCCGACACGGTATGGAACACGCGTGTGAACCAGTATCTGGAAGCACACGGCGGCAAGCCGTGCGAGGAATTCCGCATTAAAAAGCAGGGCGATTTTGACTGGTTTGGCAAGACGCTGGGCATCGTTTCCATTCCGCGTGCGACCGATCGCCTCTATACCGCTGCGACGCGTTTTGGGCAGTATCCCATCCATAAAGAATATGTGCTCAAGACTATCGGCGTCATGCACGAGATTGTACGCGAAAACCCCGGCGAGCCCGATCATCCGCCGTATCGCCTGCTAACCGAGGAGTTTTTCGATGCAACGTTTACCGAGGTCATCGAGCTGACCGAGGCGGGATTTGCGGCTCGCGTTGCTGCTTCTGACGTTCCCGCAGTCCCCCTGATCGCTAGCTGCTAGCCGGCCGGCTTGACGGCGAACAGCTCATCCCAATCGACCAATAGCTCCCGCCGCAGGGCATCTTCGGTGGTGCGTTTCTGATCGGTCTTTGGGATGTAGGGGAGCCCTGCCTTTTTATGGATGAGTTCGGCGATGTTGTTAAAGCTCTTCGTGTCTTTGATTTGCTCATAGGTTATCTGGATAACGTCATAGCCCATGCTTGTGAGGGCGGTGGTGCGCTCGGCATCGGAGAGACTTGCGGCTTCGCCATCGTGGGCGGAGCGGCCTTGGCATTCCAAGATGACGCCCATGCTGCCGGTGTTGCTCTCTATGAGGATATCGGCGTAGCAGCAGGTTTTGTCATACAGTGAGCGCGCGGCGTCGCTGAGTGGGATGCGCACGTTGTTTGCGATGTTGATGCCCATGCCGCCCTCGTTGCGGGGGAGCGAGACAAGCATAGAGGCCTGTACTTCGAAGGGCGAGGCGGTCTGCCCCGTCATGTGCTCGGCCGCCCAGCGCAGTTGTTTAACGCCGCGCAGGCCTGCAGCCTGCTTGGCGAACGCGGCGATATCCGCCGCGCTGAGGAGCGGCGGGCGCTTCCACAAATTGGTGTCATTGCCCTTGGTGTCGACAACACGCTCCCAGCAGCAGTTGGGTGGAATGAGCTTAAGCGAAATAGCTTCATCAAGATGTTGTTGCGTTCGCTCGCAGGGCTTAAACACTGCAAAGGAGCCGCACATCTCGTAGCAAGCCATGAGTAGCTGGTTGCGTGAGACCTGCGTAGCAAGGCTGAGCAGCGTAAACTCGGGCGACGTGACATCAAATCCATGTTCAGTTTGCCTAAACGACCCGGGAGGCGGCTCTTGGGTCAGGAGGTGCGATTTAAACAGGCTTCGCGACCCGGATTGTGCTCGAGTGAATACAAACCTGTGAAGCGGTGCGTGAAGTAGGTCTTTTACAACTGCATGACTTCCGAGGCCGCAACATCTGCGATCCATATTGCCAAGGCTAATGGCGGGGTAAAGCCCTAATACCTGCGGCGGGATACAGTGATAGTAAAAAGCGGATTGACCGCATAGCGTCAGGTCCATGATATCCTCCTGGTCGAAATGTGCTTTTGGACCGTGCGATGCCAGCGTCAATTCGGAAGTATGCGGCAAAATCTGAACCCTGTGAGCAGACCTGGCTTTTGAGGCCAGTTTATCAGGCATTTTGTTGCGAAAAAACGGGGTGTGCTCGGAGGTCTCAGAATTTGCCGCATACTTCCGAAAACGCGGTCGATCTGGCTCTTGCTAAAACGATTTAGCAGCGTCGGGTAAGGTGTGGTTTCGCCATCGGGCGAACACTTTTAGCGCTTGGGACTTTATTTTTGGGCCTCGAAAGGTGGATTTCGCGCTTTTGGTAAAGAAATGGGTGCGTGTTTTGCCGTGTGCCGGCATTGACACAGAAAAAGGGCCCGGAAGGCGAAGCCTTCCGGGCCCTTTGCAATGCAAACATGCTTGCAAGTACGACTTAACGCACCTGAGCGACGTAAGCGACGTTGGTCGAGGAGACCTTGTCCTCGAGCTGGACGCTCATGCGGGGATCGCCGGCGGTAGCGACGGTCAAATCGCCAGCCTCGACGTAGCCGAGCTCCTTAGCGGTCTCGATCGCCTTGACGATCGTGCCGTTGACGGTGCCCTGGGTAATCTCGGCCTGATGCGGGATAACGCCCCAGTACATGATCATCTGCTGGACGGCCCACTCGTGGCGGGAGAACGCGCAGATCGGCATGTTGGGACGGAAGTGCGAGATCAGGCGAGCGGTACGACCGGTGGTCGTCGGCACGGTGATGCACTTGGCACCAACGGTGGTGGCCATGTTCACAGCGGACATACCCACAACGTTGTTGACGACGCGGGTGCCATGAGCGTCGGCCGGAACCTCGAGCGGAGCATGGGCCGGGAGGTACTTCTCGGTCTCGAGAGCAATGCTGGCCTGCATCTTGACGGCCTCGACCGGGTACTTACCGGCAGCGGACTCGCCGGACAGCATGACGGCGTCGGTGCCGTCGTAAATGGCGTTAGCAACGTCGGCAACCTCGGCGCGCGTCGGGCGCGGGTTCTGCTGCATGGAGTCGAGCATCTGCGTAGCGGTGATAACGGGCTTGTAGGCCGCGTTGCACTTGGCGATGATCTCCTTCTGGATATGCGGAACGAGCTCGGGCTTGATCTCGATGCCCAGGTCGCCACGGGCGACCATGATGCCGTCGGAAGCCTCGAGGATCTCGTCGAAGTTCTCGACGCCCAGGGCGCACTCGATCTTCGGGAAGATCGTCACGTGCTCGCCACCGTTCTCGCGGCAAAGCTCGCGGATGCCGCGGACGGACTCGCCGTCACGGATGAAGGAAGCGGCGATGTAGTCGATGTTCTCGGTCAGGCCAAAGAGGATGTCCTGACGATCGCGCTCGGTGATGGCGGGCAGCGAGATGTTGACGTTGGGCATGTTGACGCCCTTGCGCTCGCCGATCAGGCCGTCGTTCTTAACGACGCAGGTCATGTCCTGGCCGTCGACGGACTCGACCTCGAGGGCAACCAGGCCGTCGTCGATCAGGATAAGGGAGCCCTTCTCGACCTCGGAGGGCAGAGCCAGGTAGTCGAGGGAGATGTGCTCAGCGGTGCCGTGGAAATCCTCGGACGTGGGCTGAGCGGTGACGACGATCTTGTCGCCGGTCTTGACGGCAACCTTCTTGCCGTCGACCAGAAGGCCGGTGCGGACCTCGGGGCCCTTGGTGTCGAGCAGGATGCCGACGGGCAGACCGAGCTCCTTGGAAATACGACGGACGCGCTCGATGCGACCGTGGTGCTCGTCGTAGGATCCGTGCGAGAAGTTAAAACGGGCGACGTTCATGCCCGCCTTGATCATCTCGCGGATGGTCTCGTCGCTATCGCAGGCGGGACCCATGGTGCATACAATCTTGGTGCGCTTGTACATTCAGACCTCCATCTGACATCGTCTTGCGCTGATAGATAAACCATAAGAAATAAAACTGAGATGATTATAACGAAATGCCGACCGAATACCCCAAAAAATCGACCGTATGCCGAATTAGAAGTTCATTTTTTGCGAAAAAACGGTATATGCAAAAACTTTACCAACCGTTCTGACCGCTGCTATCTGGGCGATATTTCAGTTTGACGAAGTGCCGAAGAAAAAACGTTTTACCAACATTGAGCATCACACGGTCTGCACCGTTGCACTCGAGCCGTGTTTCCAATTGGAATGTTTTGGCTAGACGCGCCGCTTTGGGGTACCATAGCTCCACTATCAACTGCCGCTCAGCACGGCAGCCTTGATGAGCCCTTGCCCTTCTCCTGGGAATTATGATCGGGCATCAATCTGCTGAGTGGCCCGAATCCCAGGAGGGGACTCTATATGCAAAAGGAATACCTGTCCGCCGCGGCGGAGGTGCTCAGCGACCAAGGTGTCGATGAGAACCTCGGCCTGAGCAGCGACGAGGCGTCATCGCGCCTCGCCAAGACAGGCCCTAACAAGCTCGAGGAAGCCGAGAAGACGCCGCTGTGGAAGCGTTTCTTTGAGCAGATGGCCGACCCCATGGTCATCATGCTGATCGTTGCCGCCGTTATCAGCGCGCTCACGGGCATGGTCAAGGGCGAGCCCGACTTTGCCGATGTCGCCATCATCATGTTCGTCGTTATCGTCAACTCGGTGCTGGGCGTGGTCCAGGAAGCCAAGAGCGAGGAGGCCCTCGAGGCCCTGCAGGAGATGAGCGCGGCGCAGTCCAAGGTGCTGCGCGACGGCAAGCTCGTGCACCTGCCGAGCGCCGAGCTCGTGCCCGGCGACGTGATCATGCTCGAGGCGGGCGACTCCGTCCCGGCTGACTGCCGCGTGCTCGAGAGCGCCACGATGAAGATCGAAGAGGCCGCACTCACCGGCGAGTCTGTGCCCGTAGAGAAGCACGCCAACGTGATCGAGCTTGCTGCGGGCACCGATGACGTGCCGCTCGGCGACCGCAAGAACATGTGCTACATGGGCTCCACCGTCGTGTACGGCCGTGGTCGCGCCGTCGTGGTCGGCACCGGCATGGATACCGAGATGGGCAAGATCGCCGGCGCCCTGGCCGAGGCCAAGGAAGAGCTCACGCCGCTGCAGGTGAAGCTCGCCGAGCTCAGCCGCATCCTCACCATTATGGTGATCGTCATCTGCGTCGTGATCTTTGGCGTTGACATCCTCCGCCACGGCGTGGGCAACGTCCTTACCGATCCGACCGCCTTGCTCGACACCTTTATGGTCGCGGTCTCGCTCGCCGTCGCCGCCATTCCCGAGGGCCTGGTCGCCGTCGTGACCATCGTGCTTTCGCTCGGCGTGACCAAGATGGCCAAGCGTCAGGCGATTATCCGCAAGCTCTCTGCCGTCGAGACCCTCGGCTGCACGCAGACTATCTGCTCCGACAAGACCGGCACCCTTACCCAGAATAAGATGACCGTCGTCAAGCACGAGCTCGCCGCGCCCAAGGAGAAGTTCCTGGCCGGTATGGCCCTGTGCTCCGATGCCCAGTGGGACGAGGAGCTGGGCGAGGCCGTGGGCGAGCCGACTGAGTGTGCGCTTGTCAACGACGCCGGCAAGGCAGGCCTCACCGGCCTGACTGCCGAGCATCCGCGCGTGGGCGAGGCCCCGTTTGACTCGGGGCGCAAGATGATGTCCGTGGTCGTCGAGACCCTGGACGGCGAGTACGAGCAGTACACCAAGGGCGCGCCTGACGTGGTGATCGGCCTGTGCACCCACATCTACGAGGGCGATAAGGTCGTCCCCCTGACCGAGGAGCGTCGTGCCGAGCTCGTGGCGGCCAACAAGGCCATGGCCGACGAGGCTCTGCGCGTGCTGGCGCTGGCAAGCCGCACTTACACCGAGGTCCCGAGCGACTGCAGCCCCGCTGCGCTCGAGCACGACCTGGTCTTCTGCGGCCTGTCCGGCATGATTGACCCTGTCCGCCCCGAGGTCGCCGACGCCATCCGCGAGGCCCACGACGCCGGTATCCGCACCGTCATGATCACGGGTGACCATATCGACACCGCCGTGGCCATTGCCAAGCAGCTGGGAATCGTCACCGATCGCAGCCATGCCATCACCGGTGCCGACCTCGATCGCATGAGCGACGAGGAGCTCGACGCGCACATCGAGGACTACGGCGTGTACGCCCGCGTCCAGCCCGAGCACAAGACCCGCATCGTCGAGGCCTGGAAGTCGCGCGATCAGATCGTGGCCATGACGGGCGACGGCGTCAACGACGCCCCGTCCATCAAGCGCGCCGACATCGGCGTGGGCATGGGCATCACCGGTACCGACGTCACCAAGAACGTTGCCGACATGGTGCTTGCCGACGACAACTTCGCCACCATCATCGGTGCCTGCGAAGAGGGCCGTCGCATCTATGACAACATCCGCAAGGTCATCCAGTTCCTGCTTTCGGCCAACCTTGCCGAGGTGTTCTCGGTGTTTATCGCCACGCTCATCGGCTTTACCATCTTCCAGCCGGTGCAGCTGCTGTGGGTGAACCTGGTCACCGACTGCTTCCCCGCGCTCGCGCTTGGCATGGAGGATGCCGAGGGCGACATCATGAAGCGCAAGCCGCGCAACGCCAAGGACGGCGTCTTTGCCGGACATATGGGTCTGGACTGCGTGGTCCAGGGCCTAATCATCACCGTGCTGGTGCTGGCGAGCTTCTTTGTGGGCGTGTACTTTGACATGGGCTACATCCACATCGCCGATATGATCGCCGGCAATGCCGACGAGGAAGGCGTGATGATGGCGTTCATCACGCTCAACATGGTTGAGATTTTCCACTGCTTCAATATGCGCAGCCGTCGTGCGTCGCTGTTCACCATGAAGAAGCAGAACAAGTGGCTGTGGGCTTCCGCCGCGCTGGCGCTGGTGCTGACGGTGATCGTAACCGTGCAGCCGACGCTTGCCGAGATGTTCTTTGGCCCCGTGACGCTCGAGCTCAAGGGCGTTGTCGCTGCCCTGGGTCTTGCCTTCCTGATCATTCCGCTGATGGAGATCTACAAGGCGATCATGCGCGCGGTCGAGAAGGAGTAGGTCGAAAGTCCATCCTTCCCACCGGCCCGACCGCCTGCGGGGTTTCTTCCTCGCTGGTCCTCGCGCTTCGCGCTGCGGGATCGCTCGGAAGAAACCCCTCCCGGCGGGCGGGCCTTCGGATAACCTCTCGGGACCATTGGCTGAGGGAAAGTTTGTGAGCTGGTCGGGCTTTGCCCGGCCAGCTCTTTTTGATTTAAAATACCTGCTCAGTTGTGTGGTTTTGTGCTGGGAGGCATCTGTGGGCAAGGCTAAGGCTAAGGCGAAGAAAAAGACGACGGGGGCGCGGGCTAAGCGTGATCGTCGTCGGAAGCTCGCGACCGAGGCTCCCGCATCTGCTGAGGAGTTGCTGGCGAGTGTACCGGGGCTTGACGCGCTGCGGGACGTTCCGGCGTTTGATGACCTGCCGGTCGATGAAGCCCAGCAGGCTGCCTTTGATGATTTCTGCGCGCATGCCGAGGAGCCCGAGCAGATGCAGCTTGGCGCCGTGGTGCGCTTGGATCGTGGGTTTCCGCTGGTGGCGACTGCCGACGATACCTTCCGCGCCGAGCATGCCGTGGGATTTGCCAAGTCGCGCGGTGGGGACGAGGTCCTGCTGCCTGCCGTGGGCGATCGTGTGGCGGTGCGCCGCGCTCCCGGGCACGATATGGGCGTGATTGAGTGCGTGCTGCCGCGCCGTACGAGCTTTGAGCGTTGGCGTGGCCGTGCCCGCGGTGAGCGCCAGGTGCTCTGCTCCAACGTTGACAGCGTGCTGATCGTGCAGGCGCTCGGCGCCGGCGAGGTGCTGCTCGATCGCGTGGCGCGCTCACTGGTATTGGCGCTCGATTGCGATGCCGAGCCGGTGGTGGTGCTCACCAAGGCCGACCGCTGCGAGGCCGATGAGCTCGAGCGCGATCTGGACCGCGTGCGTCGTCTGGTGGGTCCGGACGTGCGCGTGATCGTGACGTCTTCTGCCGAGGGCCGCGGTCTGGACGAGGTCCGTGCCTGCGTGCCCGCCGGGAGCTGCGCCATGATTCTGGGCGAGTCGGGTGCCGGCAAGTCGACGCTGCTCAATGCACTGCTGGGCCACGATACGTTGGCGACCGGCGGTGTGCGCGAACGCGACGACCAGGGCCGTCACACTACCGTCGCGCGCGTGATGGTGGCGCTGCCGGGCGACGCCGGCGTGATCGCCGATGCCCCGGGTCTGCGCAGTTTGCCGCTCGTGGGTCACGAGCGGGGTCTGGCACGCGCCTTCCCCGAGATTGTCGAGGCATCGCGTGCGTGCCGGTTTGGCGACTGCACGCATACCCACGAACCGGGTTGCGCCGTTCGCGAGGCCGAGGACGCCGGGCAGATCGACGGCCTGCGTCTGGAAACGTTCCAAAATCTGGCGTCATCCATGCGCGTGAGCGCTCAAATGCTCGATCCCGATGTCCATCTGTAATTGAATTTATCTATGACAGCCGTCTCCCAACTGTTCGGGAGACGGCTTTTTTGCTGCGGAAAAGCCTCGAAACATGCAGTTTGCTGACGTGCTGACCAAAACCTTGTCACGAGCTTGACGGGCTGTTCAGCTTTTGGTCAGCGATTGGTTTGACATCGAAAACCAAGATTGCGATTGCGCCGCTTTGCACTCTGGCCGCCCAGACAATGGTGGTACGGGCATTCGCCCGGCACTGCCATGAGAGGAGCGGCCGTGAACAAGAGCAAGCGCATCGCCATCAGTCTGGTCGCGGGCGTGCTCGCTGCTCTGCTCTGCATGGTTTACGGCTCGTCGATCCGCTCGCAAGCCGAACAGGTCCAGGCTGAGACCTTGGCCAAGTACGGTGGCGATCGCGTCGAGGTATGCGTCGCGGCGCGCGATATCGATGTGGGCGAGACCCTCGATGAGACCAATGTCATAACCCAGGAGTGGTTGACGAGTCTGCTGCCGCGTGACGCGGCGACCGAGCTACGCCAGGTGCGCGGCGACGTGACGACTTCGCGTATTCCCAAAAACGCCGTGATCTGCAATGTCTACACCAAGGCCGAGAGCCACATGCTCGAGGTGCCTAAGGGCAAGGTCGCCGTTTCGGTGGCGGTCGATGCCGAGCACTCGGTCGGCGGTGCTGCGGGCGTGGGCAGCTACGTGGACGTGTACGTGCAAAAAGACGGCGTAACCGATCGGCTGTGCGGTGCGTACGTGATCGATACCAGTGAGGATTCCGGTTCCACGCGCGAGGGCAAGATCGAATGGGTGACGCTGGCGGCTGACCCCGAAGACGTCAAGGAACTGCTGGGAGCCTCGGGCAAGGGAACGGTCAGCTTGACGATTCCCGCCACGGCGCGCGGCAAAAAGAGCGGAGGCGACGAGTGATGAAGGCGATCTGGCTTGCGTGCTGCGCGTGCGGCGATTACGGGCTGTTGCAGCGGGAAGTCGAGGGCCGTGATGTGGGTGCACAGGTGCTTCGCGTGGGTGACCTGGACGGGCTGGTTTCCATGGCGCGGGCGTTTCCGTCGCGCCGCGGGGCTGCCATCATCGCGGCGTCTCTGTTTGATACTGAAGATGTGCGCAAGACTGTTGCGCGCCTGACGGCCGAAGGCCGCGTGAGTCGCGTGGTCGTGTTGATAGAAGCGCTCGATCCGTCGGATATCGAGGGGCTGTTTCGCGCGGGGGCGACCGAGGTCATCGCTGCACACAGTATATGCGGCAACGGGCGTGCGGGCGAGGGAGCGGTTGATTCCGATCGGCGCATGACGATTGAGCCCGATGCTTTTGTTGATAGGGAACCCGGGGCGCCTCGCGCTACAAGAGGCCCGCGTGTTGATGATTATGGAAAAGCGGAAGCCGAGCATGGTCGGCGCCCCCGGAACCCCCTTGTAGACGATGACGCTGGAGGGCCGGCGCAGCATGCTGGCGACTCCCCGGCTGTAGATATGGGATACGTGCACGGCGTGAATCTGGCGGATGAACTCGACGAAGTTGAGGGCTTTGCCGGGTGCGGCGAGTTGTCGCTGATGCAGCATGAGCAGATTGTACAGAACGAGCCTGCCTCGCAGACCGAACAAGCTGCCATGCCGGCTTGGACGCAGCGTGTGGTTGCGGCGGGGGAGACGGGTGCGCTGCCACCGACGCCCGCCCCGCCGCCTCCGATGCCGCCGGCAGACGCTGCCGCTCCGCCGCATCGAGCTCCGGTCATCTGCGCTATTTCGGGTTCGGGCGGTTGCGGCAAGTCGACGATCGTTGCCGCCATGGCACACACATCGTCGCTGTTGGGCTTGCGTGCCGCCGTGCTCGACCTGGACCTGATGTTTGGAAACCTTTACGACTTGTTAGGCGTCGATGCTCCGCGCGATATGGCGGCACTTATCGAGCCGTCGGCGGCGGGCACGCTCACCGAGCCGGATATCGTAGCCACATCGATGCGCGTGGCGCCGGGCGTTACGCTCTGGGGTCCCGTCGCGGCGCCCGAGCAAGCCGAGCTCATGGCGCGTCCGGTGGAGCTACTGCTTGATGTTCTGCGTCGCGAATCCGACGTGGTCTTTATCGATACCTCGGTCTTTTGGGGCGACGCCGTGGCGGCTGCGGTGGCGGCGAGCGACCGTTGCCTGGTCGTTGGCGATGCGGCGGTGTCGTCCGCGACATCGGCGTCGCGCGTCATCGAACTGGCAAGTCGAGTAGGTGTGCCGCGCACGCGCATGAGCGCCGTGTTCAACCGGTTCGGTGCGCGCGGGGCAGACGAGGACGTCGCCATGCGCTTTGAGATTGCCTGTGCGTTGAGCTCCAAGATTCGTATCGCCGATGGCGGGCAGGATCTCGCCGCGCTCATGGCGTTTGGGCGCGCTGACGAGGCGGTGGGGCAGACCAGCGCTTTTGCGACTAGCATGCGCGAGGCCACGCGCGAGATGCTCGTGGAACTGGGGTGCGCCGTCGGCCCTTGGAGCGATATGGTCGCCGACCGTGCAACGCGTACCGAACGCCCGCGTATCCGCCTTCCCTGGTTGCGCGAGGGTGATCAGCGATGAGCCTGCAAACGAGGATTAAGGCTGCCGGCGCTGCAGCGGCGGCAGCGCCTGTAGATGCGGGGCGTCGCCGCGCGGTGAAACGACGCACCAAGCGCGCCGTGATGGACCGCATGGGTTACGACGAAGTGGCGCGTATCAGCGCCTATATCGACCCGGCACTTGCCCGCTCGGAATTGCGTCCTGCGGTGGAGGCGGCGCTCAATGTTGAGGAGCCGACCGATCTCGCGACGCCCGAGCGCGAAACCATCATCGACGAGATTTTGGATGACGTGGTGGGCTTGGGGCCGTTGCAGCCGCTCATCGAGGACGACACCGTTACCGAGATCATGATCAACGGCTGCCGCTCGGCTTTCTTTGAACGCGGCGGCGTCTTGTACCCCATCGAGCATGCGTTTGAGGATGATGAGCAGATCCGTGTGCTTATCGACCGCATTATCTCGCCACTTGGCCGCCGTATCGACGAGCGCAGCCCCATCGTCAACGCCCGCCTCAAAACGGGCTATCGCGTCAACGCGGTGATTCCGCCTGTGGCGATTGACGGACCGATTCTCACCATCCGAAAGTTCTCGGACCGTATCTGCTCGCTGGACGAGCTCGTGGGGTTGGGATCGCTGCCGCTTTGGTATGCGCAGCTGCTGTCGTGTGCGGTGTCGCTGCGACAGGACCTGGCGGTTGCGGGAGGCACGGGATCTGGTAAGACCACCCTGCTCAACGCGTTGTCATGTGAGATTTCCACCGGCGAGCGCATCGTGACGATCGAGGACTCTGCCGAGCTCAAGTTTGCGCATCATCCGCACGTGGTGCGCCTAGAGGCGCGCGAGGCTTCAATTGAGGGCGAGGGCGCGGTGACGATCCGCGACCTGGTGACTAATGCCCTGCGCATGCGCCCCGACCGCATCGTGGTGGGCGAGGTGCGCGGTGCCGAGTGCTGCGACATGTTGCAGGCCATGAACACGGGCCACGACGGGTCGCTCACCACGCTTCATGCGGGTTCAGAACAGGAGACCGTGGTGCGTCTGACGTTGCTTGCACGTTATGGCATCGATCTGCCGAGCGAGCTCATCGAGGAGCAGATTGCCATGGCGCTCGACGGCATCGTGATGTCCGAGCGCCACGCCGATGGCAGGCGCTTCGTCTCCTCGTATTCGGGGGTGCGACGCGCCGCATCGGGCGGCGTAGAGCTCGAGCGCTATGTGACGTTCGATGCCGCCGAGCGCACCTGGACGCTTGACCGCGAGCCGCCGTTTATCGCAGAAGGCCTGCGGTCGGGGACGCTCACACAAGAGGAAGTGGACGAATGGAGATCACTGTGCCCCTCGTCGTAGGGGGCTTGGCAGGGCTTTCTGTCGCGACGGCGTGCGGGGCGGAACCTCGTGTGCCGCAGGTACCGCTGGCGGAGCTGGCACGTCAGGCGCTCGAGATGGTGGCAGAGAAGCTGCCGCGTGAGCTGGTGGAAAACGATCTGCTGAAAAAGATCGCCCGTTCGTGGGCATCGCTGGCTCCGGCGCATCGCCTTGGCCTCGTGATCGAAGATGCTTCGGGACGTTTGGCGTTTCTGCTGCTATCGAGCGGTGTCTGCTGCGTTTTACTAACGATGGTGTCGTTATCGCCCCTCGGATTTGCCTTGGGACTTGTTGCTCCGTTTGCCGTTGGTGCCGCTCGGGATGGCTTTGAGAGCCGGCGCGAGCAACACGATGCAGAAGAGGCAATGCCCGAGGCGTTTACCGCACTTTCCATGTCGCTTGCCTCGGGACATTCGCTGGCCCAGGGCATGCGCTTTGTGGGCGCTCATGCGCAAGAGCCAGTGCATACCGAGTTTTTGCGGGTGGCGGCGGCGATCGATTGCGGCATCTCGGCGACCGACGCGCTCGATGACTTGCTCGTGCGTATCGACGCCCCCGGTCTTTCGCTTGTGACCTTGGCGCTTAAGGTGTCTCAGCGCACCGGCGCTCCGCTTGCCGACTTACTGTCCGAGGCGTCGAGCATGGTGGGGGAGCGCATTGAGCTCAAGCGCCGCCTGGATGTTAAGACGTCGCAGGCTCGCATGTCTGCGCATATGGTCGCGGCGATGCCGGCGGGCATGTGCGCGGTGTTGGCGCTGCTTTCGGCAGATTTTCGTCGCGGTCTTGCGACGCCTGCCGGCGCGGGCGCTGTGGTGCTGGGTCTTGCCCTCAACGCCGTCGCCCTGGTGGTTATCCGGCGCATTATGCGGGTGGAGCTATGAGCGCCCCGGTTGCAGTTGCGGCTTGCCTGTGCGCCCTGAGTGTATTTGTCGCGACGGGTTTGGATCGGGCGGATGCACGCAAGATCGCAGGGGCCTGCATGCGCGAGGCGGTGCTGGTCGCTGCCGCGGGTCGCTCGGTGGTCAATGCTCTGACCGCGCGAGTGAAGGGCGCGGTTGGAGCGGGCGGCCCGGCGCGAGTGTCGCTCGGCGAAGTGTCCGAGATGATCGATGTTGTGCGCTTGGGTCTTTCGGCCGGTCTTTCGTTTGATGCGGCGCTTGAGATTTTCTGCGCCAACCGCCGGTCAGTGCTGGCTCTTCGCCTTGAACGCGCCTGTATGGCGTGGCAGGTGGGCGTGGGCACGCGTGAGGACGAGTTGTTGGCCGCCGCGCGCGACCTGGACGTGCGAGCGCTCGAGACCTTTGCCATCACGGTGGGGCAGGCGCTCGCCCTGGGTGCCCCACTTGCCGAGACGCTGGCCGCTCAAAGTCGCGAGATCCGTGCGGCTCATCGCGCCGCGGTCGAGCGCGAGATCGAGCGTGCACCCGTCAAGCTGCTGATTCCCACCGGCACGCTCATCTTGCCGGCGTTGCTTCTGTCCATATTGGGCCCGCTGCTGGGAGCAGGCGGGATGATGTAGGGAGGAATACATGAACACGATGACTGACGCTGCTGGCAAGGTCCAGGGCTGGGCGTTTTGCCGGGCGGCACATGTTCGTCAGCGCGCCAAGGAACTATTGCAGGAGGAGAGTGCACAGGGTACCACCGAGTATGCCATCTTGGTCGGCGTGCTCGTGGTGATCGCGATCATCGCCATCGTCGCATTTAAGGGCAAGGTCCAAGATCTATGGAACGCTATCAGCGAGGGCATCAACAGCCTGTAGAGGGCGAGCGCCCCATCGGGGTGCTGCTGGTGTTTGCTTGCCTGACCGTGGCGATAGCGGTGGTGCTTTGGGGGCTTAACGCCGCGCGGCAGCAGCGTCCTGGGACCGCCTCCGATTTGGGCTCAGATTCGGCGGTGGCGTCTCAAAAAGATGAGATGCGAGATGCGGACGATTCGGATGTCGCTGTCACGGCGCAAACCTTTCTGCGGACGCTCGACAAGCGGTCTGGCACTGCGACGGATTCGCCTGAGGGCAACGCGATTGCGGTCCGGCTTGCATGGTCCGAGGACCGACCGATGACCGAAGCGGCGGCGGATATGCTGCGTGCCTATCGCGAGGTACCCACGGCGCAACTTGCTCTGAGCGGCTATCTCGACATCAAGGGAAACGTGTGGGGCGCCATCGTGCGCGACGAACGCGGCTGGGTCGATATGGTGACAATTGCCGCGGATGCTGGCGATGCTTCGTGTCGTCTGCGCGCCGTGCGCCTGAGCCCGCAGGCAACGGACTCAAAGGAGGGATCGTGAAATGCATGATGTCCTGCGTGAGGAATCTGCCCAGGCGACGGTCGAATACGCCATCGTCACGGTGGCGCTGTTATCGATCGTGCTGGCGATCGCGGGACTTTGGCGTGCCGGCACCGATGGGCGCTTGGCGGCGCTGGTTGAGCGGGCGGCATCCCATGGCGTTGCCTCGACGTCGGTTATCGACGCCGCTGCGGCCGCTAAGGACATCGCGTTGTATTGATGCCGCGCGCGAGGACCGGGCGCAGTCTACGGTCGAGGCCGCTTTTTTGCTGCCGACGTTTCTGACACTCATCCTTCTCGCGCTGCAACCGGTGTGCCTGCTCTATACGCGCGCGGTCATGGAGTCTGCCGCCGCCGAGACCGCGCGGCTCATGACCACGACGACGGCGGAGGACGACGATCTTAAGGAGTTCACCCGCCGCCGACTTGCCGCAGTGCCCAACGTTTCGATCTTTCATGCCGGCGGGCCGTTGTCGTGGGATATCGAGCTTGGCCGGGCCGGTGCGGGTGGCGTCTCGTCCGTGTCCGTTTCCGGCGAGGTCAAGCCGTTGCCTGTGATCGGTGCGTTTGCGCAGGCTATGGGTGGTACCGCCGAGGGCGGCTACGTTGAGCTCAAGGTCGATGTCTCGTATCAATCGCGTCCCGAATGGCTGGAGGGAGATTAT
Source organism: uncultured Collinsella sp. (assembly GCA_959605475.1). GTDB lineage: Bacteria > Actinomycetota > Coriobacteriia > Coriobacteriales > Coriobacteriaceae > Collinsella. The sequence goes on from CAUHFS010000010.1 coordinate 34,741, forward strand.
GATTCGTGGATTGCTGCATGGGATTAGGCGCTGCCTGTTGCGGGTGACGCAAGGGTTTGCGGCCCGCCGTCGACCAGGCGCTCTCCGCAAACGAGGCGGCTTTATGGGTCGAGCCGGTGTCGATCTGTTTATCGAAGACGGCGCCTATACCACGCTTTCTTCTGCCGTGGTCATCCTAGTGGTGCTCACATTGTTGTTTTCGTCGACCGCGGCGATATGGAGCATGTCGCGTGCCGGGGATACTCAGGTGGCGGCTGATAGTGGCGCGCTGGCGGGTGCCAACGTAGTGTCGTCCTATCACACGGCTGCCACGGTGGTTGATGCGAGCATCTTGAGTCTGGGGCTGGCGGGGTTTGCCACGATCGGGACGGGCCTGGTCGCCATCCTCATCCCGGGTGCCGAGCCGGTTGCCGGCAATATGGTCGACACCGGGATTGAGATCATTAAAACGCGCAACAAGTTTGCCAAAAGCGCATCGGAAGGCTTACAGAAAATCGAGACGGCTCTGCCGTATCTGATCGCCGCGCGTGCCACGCAGGCGGTGTCGGCGCAGGATACCGATAGTGTGACCTATACCGGTACGGCGCTTGCCGTGCCCAGGACATCCGAGTCTGACTTCGCTGCGCTCGAGGGGTCCGAGATCTCGACCGATGCCATTAAAGACACATCAGATGATTTAGAGTGTGCGGCCGAGGAGCTGCGGAAGGCTTCTGAGGACACGGCGAAGGCTAAAGAGCGTGCTTGGCTGGCGGATTGTGGTGGGTCTGACAAGGGCTCGGTCGGCAGCTGTTCTTGCATGTGGGAGCGTGCGAAAAGCCTAACGGATCTCTCCGGTGTTCAAAATCCGCATTACTCATCGAGCGTTACGTGGGAGCCCCAAGTTGCCCTTGATCGCGCGAAGGACTACTACCATTGGCGTCTGACAAATGAGAAGCCCCACGGCTCGAGTGTCGAGATGAAGGCAGAGTCTGCGGCGCGTAAGGCGTTTTATACCTATGCGAGCGCGGAGGTCGATCGGGCGCATATAACCGAGAACGGAGACAGGGTTTCCTCCTATATTCCGCTGCTGCCGCGCAACTCTGATGAGGTTCGGGCGACGGAACTCTATACCGATGCGGTGTGGCCGACTAGCGTGAACGATGACAAGGCGTATCTGCATTACGGGACGACCTGCCCTAACTATAAGAAAGGGACGCCGAGCGGATTTGCTTCGGTTGCCGATTACGATGGACAGGATAAATGCAGCAAATGCCATTTTGGCGTTTTGTCGCTTGGTGCTGTTGCGGCGCCTTCAACCTCTATCGAAAACGGCTTCGAATATCACTTCGACGAGTTCAAAAAGGCCTTGGAGGAATACGTCAAATGTCGGAACAAAGAGCTTGAGCTCATGCGTCAGACCGAGGATGAGGCCGACCGTGCGAGCAATGCGTTTGACCAGGCCATTAAAGCGCTTTCGGGCGAGCGTCCGCGTATCGCTCCGCCCGGTCGCAACGGCGTGGTTGCCTTTGCGGTTTCGGGTGCCATCTCGAGCCCCGATGAGCTCAACTCTTCGTTTAACACGGCAGTCAGGCTTGGCGATCGCGGTGCCATCTCTGCCGCGGTGCTGGCGCCCGATGGGGCGACGGCGCAAAACAACGTGCTTTCGCGATTTTTCTCGACATTGAAGGAACGCTCGGGTGGCGTTGCCGGCGTACTCGATGGCGTCATGGATGTCTGGGGACGGCTGCTTGTGGGATACGGAGACATCCAAGGTTCGGCCGACGAACTTATGGACGAGATGATTAAAGGCCTAGGAGGGGGCAGCGGCGCGTTGGGCTCCATCGCATCGTGGCTCGGCGATACCGTTTCGGCGTCCGTGGCGGCGCTGGGTTTGGAACCGTGCGACTTGCGCCTGCGAAAGCCGGTGCTGACTGATTCCGCCAACGTCATTAAGAGCCCGGGGTCTGACATTGCTGGTCTCTCTCAAGCGCAAGACAAACTGCGAAGTATTCCGTTGGGCGTGACCGATCCCAAGGCGCTTTGCGAGGCGTTGGAATATCAAGTCGAACGCACCATCAGCGGTACGGTGTTCACGCTTGCGGAGATTCCTCTGCCCGGCGGCGGCTCCATCCCGCTCACCGTCGATGTCGCCACGCTGGTTGGCGCTCTGGGCGGTGGGTCGTAATGAGTATCCGCATGCGTCTGCGCGAGGAGCGCGCCCAAGCGACGGTGGAGATAGCAGTGGTTACGCCCGTTTTGCTGGTGCTGGCACTCATCGTATACAACGTCATGATCTATGCCAGCGCTGTCGCGCGCTTCGACCGCGTGGTGCCCGACATCGTGTTGGCGCACGCCGTAGCGCCGAGCGGGGAGGGCGACGAAAGCTCTGTCGATGCCTCGGCGACGGTCCGGACTCAAATTCTGAATGCCATGGAAGGCTATGACTTGCAGATCGAAGTGTCGAGCGAGCAAGGCGCGGAGGCATCGGATGGTGGCCTGCTCTCCCTATCCGGTACGTTTAGGACCTACACCTGCACCATGCACTATGAGCCGTGGCCGACTTCTCTCAGCATCGCTGGCGTTCCGCTGGGGGCGCCGACAACGTTGTCGCACGAGCGCGCGGTGACGGTCGATCCATGGCGTCCGGGGGTGGTCATGTGACCGCGGTCTCGTTCTACATCGCCTACGCGCGGGCACTCAATAGGCTGGGCTGGACGCCGGCCGAGTTTGCGGTGGCGGAGTCGTTTGCCGTGCGCCTGCGCGGCATGCTGGGACGGTGTCCGGTTGCCGCCAACGGTCTGCCGCTCGTCATGGCATTTCCACGCTGCTCTTCGGTCCATACGTGTTTTATGGCCTATCCCATCGATATCGCCTTTATCGATGCACGTGGCTATGTCCTCGTATGCTACGAAAACGTACGTCCCTGGCGTATGTGCTCCTGCCCCGGCGCCTGGGCCGTACTAGAGCGTCCTTCAATCATTGTTTCGACCCCTGCTCTCCAACGCGTGCCGGCTTAAGGGACTGAGCGAAAAACTTCTTGCTGCCGGCTGATGCCTCTGACGTGCCGATTTATAGAACCGAGGCTGTGCTCAAAAACTTTTTTAAAATTCTCGGTTGACCGGAACGCGTCCTTGGTTATACTAATCAAGCCTTGAAACAAGGCACACCTCAAATGGCTGGGTAGCTCAGTTGGTAGAGCAGAGGACTGAAAATCCTCGTGTCAGGGGTTCGATTCCCTTCCCCGCCACCTTGAATTGACTAGGACCTCTGCAAAGGGGTCCTTTTCTTTTATCGAGGGCTCTGCGGAAACTGCGTCCCGGAATCCGGCGTCAGAATGGGACGTGCTTTCCTTTTGCAGCCTTTGGCGGAAACTGCATCCCAGATCCCGCGCTCAGAACGGGATGCATTTTCCGGTTGAGGCCTCGAACGGAAAGCGCATCCCAGTCTTTTGCGAAAAACGGGATGCGCTTTCCGGCGCTTACTTCCGACGTGCGTGCACATCTCGGCGCACCAGCTCGTGCCCGCCCGCCCCAGACATTCCTCCCACTTTCGCGTCACTTTGCAGACCGTTCGGTCGCCTGTCCGCACACGCGGGTATACTCAAAACGATACTTATCCTACGCAATACGATGCGGGTTCGACCTGCATGATCCGAAGGGGGCAGTGATGGAGAGGATACTCGGCGTTAATCTCTCTGGCTGGTTTATTCCCGAGCCTTGGGTGACCCCGTCGCTGTACGCGGCGACCGGTGCATCCAACGCGGCTGAGCTACAGGAGGCCATGGGTACCGCCGCCTATAACGAGCGCATGCGCCGCCATTACGAGACGTTTGTGAGCGAGGACGATTTTCGCCGCATGGCGCAGATCGGTCTCAATGCCGTGCGTCTGCCGGTGCCCTGGTATGCCTTTGGCTCGCAGGAGTCCGATGCCTCCTACATATCGGTTGTCGATTACATCGACCGCGCAATTGAGTGGGCTGCCAAGTACGACATCCGCGTGCTGCTCGATCTGGCAACCGTGCCCGGTGGCCAGGGCGATTCCAACGATTCGCCCACCACGCCGGAGGCTGTTGCCGAGTGGCATTCGTCCACCAACGGCCGTCATGTCGCACTCGACGTGCTCGAGCGCTTGGCCGATCGCTATGGCGAGGCCGAGAGCCTGCTGGGCATTGAGCTGCTGGACACGCCGCAGATGAGCGTTCGCAAGAGCCTCTTCACCATGACGGATGGCATTCCTGCTCACTACCTGCGCAATTTCTATCGCGATGCCTACGAGCTCGTCCGTTCGTATATGCCCGAGGATAAGATCGTCGTCTTCTCGTCGTCGGGGCATCCCAGCGAGTGGAAGCATTTTATGCGCGGCGCCAAGTACAAGAACGTCTACATGGACCTTCACCTGTACCATTACCGCGACGAGTATGCGCTCGACATCACGAGCCCTCGCGGGCTGACGACGGCGATTTCGCGTAACAAGCGCGAGCTTAAAGAAGCGATTTCGACTGGGTTCCCCGTGCTGGTGGGCGAATGGTCGGGCGCGGCGATCTTTGCCAACTCGTCGGTTACGCCCGAGGGCCGCAATGCCTACGAGCGCGTGTTTATCGCCAACCAGCTGGCTTCGTTTGCGCCTGCTGCCGGTTGGTTCTTCCAAACGTGGAAGACTGAGAAGCGCATTGCAGCATGGGACGCCCGCGCGGCGCTCGGTACGCTCGAGCGCGGCATGATTGAATAGGTTGATATGACGCAAAACAGCGCCCATACGGGCAAACTCTATGTGGTCGGCACGCCCATCGGCAACCTGGGTGACCTGTCCCCGCGCGTTGGCGAGGCCTTTGCCGCTGCCGATGTCATCTGCTGCGAAGACACGCGTGTGACGTCAAAGCTGCTGATGCACCTGGGCATTTCCAAGCCGCTTGTCCGTTGCGACGAGAATGTGATCGCCAGCCGCGCCGCCGGCCTGGTCGACCGTCTGCTGGCGGGGGAGACCCTCGCTTTTGCCTCGGACGCCGGCATGCCGAGCGTGTCCGATCCCGGCCAGGCGCTGGTCGAGGCGGCGCGTGAGGCCGATGTGCCCGTCGAAGTTATTCCCGGGCCCTCTGCTTGCGTCACGGCGCTTGTTTCGTCCGGCATTCCCTGCGAGCATTTTTTCTTCGAGGGCTTTTTGGGCCGAAAGCACGGCGACCGTGTGCGCCGTTTGCAGCGCCTTGCCGTGGTGCCCGGCGCACTCATCTTCTACGAGTCTCCACATCGCATCGTGGCGACGCTCGAGGCCGTGGCGGAGGTCTTTCCCCAGCGTGAGGTTGCCGTCTGCCGCGAACTCACCAAGCTGCACGAGGAGGTCTTGCGCGGGCCCGCTGACCAGCTTGCCGAGGAGCTGCGTGCTCGCGGCGAGGTAAAGGGCGAGATTGCGCTGGTCATCGCGCCACCGAGCGAGGATGAGGAGGCCGGTATCGTGCCGGTCGGCGCCACGGCAGCGGATCCCGACGAGGCCCTGCGCGAGGATATCCGCGCCGCGCTCGAGGAGGGGGAGCCCGCGTCTGCGGTGGCCAAGCGCCTGTCTCAGAAGTATTCGCGCCGCAAGCGCGATGTCTATGCCATGGTGCTCGATATGCAATAGATGGAGGATATCCAGCCCTTGCGCTAGAATCATCCTCTGTATGCAACGTTTTTCTGGAGGACAAACCCCATGGATCAAAGCAAGCCTTCGTTCTTTATCACGACGCCCATCTACTACGTCAACGCCGATCCGCACCTGGGCACGGCTTATTCCACCATCATCGCCGACGTTCAGGCTCGCTATCGCCGCTCCGCCGGCTATAACGTCAAGTTCCTGACCGGCATGGACGAGCACGGCGAGAAGGTCGCCGAGGCCGCAGCCAAGCATGGCATGACGCCGCAGGAGTGGACCGATAGCCAGGCCCCGCACTTCAAGGAGCTTTGGAGCAAGCTCGAGATTTCCAACGACGACTTCATCCGCACCACCGAGCCGCGCCAGCATCATGCCGTGCAGTATCTGTGGGAGCGCATGAAGGAGTCCGGTTACCTGTATAAGGGCAGCTACGACGGTTGGTATTGCGTGCCTGACGAGACCTACTTCACCGATACGCAGGTCCAGAAGGGCGACGAGGAGTACGGCAGCGTCGGCCAGCATCTATGCCCCGACTGCCACCGTCCGCTTGAGCGCGTGCAGGAGGAGTCCTACTTCTTTAAGCTTTCCGCCTTCCAGGACAAGCTTCTCAAGCTCTATGACGAGCACCCCGACTTTGTCGAGCCTGCGTTCCGCATGAACGAGGTACGTAGCTTTGTCGAGGGCGGCCTTAACGACCTTTCCGTGAGCCGTACGAGCTTTGACTGGGGCATTCAGGTCCCGTTTGACGAGGGTCACGTGACCTACGTGTGGTTCGATGCGCTGCTCAACTATATGACTGCCGTCGGCTACGGTGTCGACACCGACGAGGCCCGTGCCGAGCTGGCCTATCGCTGGCCCGCGCAGTTCCATATTGTGGGTAAGGACATCATTCGCTTCCACTGCGTCATTTGGCCCGCCATGCTCATGGCCATCGGCGAGGCCCTGCCCGAGCACGTCTTTGCCCACGGCTTCCTGACCGTGCGCAATGCCGAGACCGGTAAGGCCGAGAAGATGTCCAAGAGCCGCGGCAACGCCATCGCTCCGCAGGATGTTATCGACATGCTGGGCGTCGAGGGCTACCGCTATTACTTTATGACCGACGTAGTCCCCGGCACCGACGGCGCCATCAGCTTCGATCGCATGGAGCAGGTCTACAACGCCGATCTGGCCAACAGCTGGGGCAATCTTATCTCGCGCTCGCTCAACATGAGCGCAAAGTACTTTGACGGCTGCGCCCCGGCTAAACCGGCGTCTGCCGACGCGTTCGATAACCCGCTGGCAAAGATTGCCGACGGCCTGGTCGAGCGCTACATGGCCAATATGGACGTGCTCGATTACGGCGGAGCCAAGGATGAGGTCATGGAGCTCATCCATGCCGCCAACCACTACATCGAGGACTCCGAGCCCTGGGCGCTTGCCAAGGACGAGGCCAAGGCTGACGAGCTGGCATTTGTGATCTACAACCTGCTCGAGGCCATCCGCATCGCCGCCCACCTGCTGATGCCGCTCATGCCCCAGACTTCTGCCGAGGCTCTGCGTCGCCTGTCTTGCGAGGACGAGGCCTCGAGCGACGACCTCAAGGGCATTTGCACTTGGGGCCTGCTTGCTGGCGGTCAGCCCGTCGAGAAGGGCGATCCGCTGTTCCCGCGTCTGGCGTAGAGACCGCGCGAGCGCCATATCGGCAATTTGCTGTTTAGCTGTAAGGGCATGGCCGCCACGGTCCATGCCCTTTTGTTTCAAGACGCCGCCATCATGCTAAGGAGGCAACCATGACAACTTCGCCTTTGGCAAACCCCACGGCCACCAGGGAGCTGCTGGAGGAGTTTGGCCTTGCGACCAAGCATCGCCTGGGCCAGAACTTTCTAATCGACAATCATGTGATCGAGCGTATCTGCGAGCTTGCCGAGCTTGCAGGTGACGAGCGCGTACTCGAGGTGGGTCCGGGTTGTGGAACGTTGACACTTGCGTTGCTGCAGGAAGCGACGTGCGTTACGTCCATTGAGGCCGATCCCGAGCTTGAGCCGGTGCTCGATGCCCACGCCGCCGACTATGCCAACTTCCGCTTTATCATGGGCGACGCGCTCAAGGTGGGCCCGGAGCAGATTGAGCAGGCTGCGGGCGGTGAGCCGACGGTGTTTGTCGCGAACCTGCCCTATAACGTGGCGGCGACGATCATCCTGCAGTTCTTCCAGACGATGCCGGCGCTCAAGCGCGCCGTCGTCATGGTGCAAAAGGAGGTTGCCGATCGCATTGCCGCAGTGCCGGGCAACAAGACCTATGGCGGCTATACGGCAAAGCTTGGCCTGTATGCGCAGGTAACGGGTCGCTTTGAGGTGCCGCCGCGTTGCTTTATGCCGGCGCCACACGTGGACTCGGCCGTCGTGCGTATCGATCGCGTTGACGGCGTGGTACCCGAGGGGCTCGATCGCGAATTTGTGGCCCGCGTGATTGACGCTGCATTTGCTCAGCGTCGCAAGACCATCCGCAATTCCATGAGCGCCAACGGTTTTGCCAAGGACGTGCTCGATGCCGCCTTTGAGGCTTGCGGTATCGCACCCACCACGCGCGCCGAGACGCTCGGCGTCGCCGACTTTGTGTGCCTGGCTCGGGAGCTTTCCCATGACGCTTAATGCCGAACGCGTGACGTTTACCAAGAAAAAGAAGACGGTTGCTTGTCCCGTGCCCTTGGCACCGCTTGCCGACACACATGCGCATCTGCTTTCGTTCTGGGGCAAGGATGTGCCCGAGACACTCGTGCGTGCCAAGGCGGCAGGCATCGACCTGTTGGTGACGGTCTTCGACCCCATCGCCGACAAGCGCAGCGTGACGGACTATAGCGACTGGCTCGTGCGCGAAATTCTGCCGATGCAGGATATCCCGCAGATCAAGTATCTTGCCGGCGTGCATCCGTATGGCGCGCCGGACTATACCGACGACATTCACGCGCAGGTTGTTGCTGCGCTTGATGACCCTTTGTGTGCCGGTATTGGCGAAATCGGTCTGGACTACCACATGGATTACGACGACGACATCACGCCGGCGCCCCACAGCGTGCAGATTGATTGCATGGCGCGCCAGCTCGAGCTTGCCGTGTGTCGTAACGTGCCGGTGGAGCTGCATCTGCGTCACGAGGACATGGACCAGGAGCGTACCTCGCACGTGGACGCCTACAACGTGCTGCGCGAGGTGGGTGTGCCTCAGGCCGGTTGCGTGCTGCACTGCTTTGGCGAGGACCGCGCCACGATGGAGCGCTTTGTGGAGCTGGGCTGCTATATCGCCTATGGTGGTGCGGCCACCTTTAAGCGCAACGACGACGTGCGCGAGGCATTTGCGGCAACCCCACTCGATCGAATTTTGTTCGAGACGGATTGCCCGTATATGGCTCCGGAGCCCATCCGCGGTCTTGAATGCGAGCCCGCAATGATCTCCATTACGGCAAACGCGCTGGTTAACGACCGTGTCGATCGCACTGGTGAGGACGCCGAAACAATCGCGCATGCCGCTTGGGAAAATGCCTGCAAACTTTTTCAAAAATAGTTCTTGCGTTCGCGGTGGCGCTCCGTTATTCTAATTCCTGCACGCGGGCGTGGCGGAATTGGCAGACGCGTACGGTTCAGGTCCGTATGGGGGCAACCCCATGAAGGTTCAAGTCCTTTCGCCCGCACCATTAAATGAAAGAGCTCCCAGCAATGGGGGCTTTTTTGTTATGGGCCCATCGCGGGGACTTGAACCTGCGAAGGAGCGAGCGTAAAGAAAACGCGGAGCGTTTTTAGCGAGTTGACGAGTCCGCCGGCAGGCGGTCGAAGCCGGTGCGGATCCGCGAAGCGGATACGCGGACGTCCTTTCGCCCGCACCATTGATTGAAAGAGCTCCCAGCAATGGGGGCTTTTTTGTTATGCACGATCTCCTTGGACGGGTATCCTAATGGCAACGTGTGCCTATCAGAGGAGAGACCATGCTGTTTTCCGGTATCATCGCTGCCCTTACGAGCCTTTTGATTCCCATCATCATCCTGCTGCTGTTGCTTCCCAACGCCTGCTACGTCGTTGAGCAGCAGCACGCTGTGATCATCGAGCGCTTGGGTAAGTTCAATCGTATCGTCAACGCGGGCTTCCACATGAAGGTACCCGTGATCGACCGCAAGGCCGCCACGGTGAGTCTGCGCACCATGAAAAACGGTTTTGGCATCGACGTTAAGACCCAGGACAACGTGACTATCGGCCTTGAGGTCTCTGCTCAGTACCACGTGAGCTATGACATGGGCGCCGGCCCGGCAGATTCGGGCATCTACAAGAGCTACTACATGTTGCAGGAGCCCGTCGACCAGATGCGTGACTTCATCACCGACGCCCTGCGCTCTTCGATTCCCGTCTACACACTCGATGAGGTCTTTGCCAAGAAGGATGACATCGCCAAGGATGTCAACGCTACCGTTTCCGAGCAGATGGCCGCCTACGGCTTCACCCTCGTGTCGACGCTCATCACTAAAATCGCACTGCCGACCGAGGTCGAGAACTCCATGAACGACATCAACGCCGCCCAGCGCAAGCGCGCTGCGGCACAGGAGCTCGCCGAGGCCGACCGCATCAAGCGCGTCACCGAGGCAACCGCCGAGGCCGAGGCTATGGAAAAGGCGGGCGAGGGCATCGCCAACCAGCGCAAGGCCATCGCGCTGGGTATCAAAGATTCGCTCGAGATCATCCAGGAGACGGGTGTCGGCAATGACGAGGCCAACCAACTGTTCATGTTTACGCAGTGGTCCGAGATGATGACGGAGTTCGCTCGCACGGGTAAAACCTCGACGGTCGTGCTGCCGAGCGACTTTTCGCAGTCGGCCTCGATGTTCGAGCAGATGCTGGCCGCCGGCAAAGTTCAAAACGATTCGAAGGAGTAGACGCGCGTGAAATACACCGTCGTTTGCGTCGGTAAGCTCAAGGAGCGCTTTTGGAAGGACGCGTGCGCTGAGTACACCAAGCGCCTAGGTGCCTATGCCAAGGTGGATATCCGCGAGGTGGCCGATATCGACCCGGCTAAGGCGGGCGGCGTGGATGCCGCGCGCGACAAGGAGGGGGCGGCGATTCTTGCCGCCTTGCCGTCTCGAGCGCATGTGATCCTGCTGGCTATCGAGGGCAAGGAGCGCTCGAGCGAGGAGTTTTCGGCGAGGCTCGACGATCTTATGCTGCGAGGCAGCAGCGACATTGCCTTTGTAATCGGCGGTTCGGACGGCGTGAGTGACGACGTGCGCGCACGAGCCGACGAGATGCTCAGCTTTGGACGCATTACCTTGCCGCATAACCTGGCGCGTGTGGTGCTGCTGGAGCAGATTTACCGTGCCTGCAAGATCAGTCGTGGCGAGCCGTATCACAAATAGGTCGGCAATACGAAACAATGGCGTGGGACAATACCTTTCGTTTTGAGGAATGTGTCTGAAAGGACTATGCGATATGAAGATTGGATTTGTCGGTTTTGGCAATATGGCGAGCGCTATGGCCGATGGCTGGATCGCTGCCGGTGTAGCTGCGAGCGACATGTGCGCCTGCGCGGGTCGCTACGACGCACTGGTTGAGCGCTGCGAGGCGCGCGGCATGGTCGCCTGCCACGATGCCGCCGAGGTTGTCGCCGCATCCGATATCGTGGTCGCTGCGGTCAAACCGTACATGATCGAGAAGGTATTCGCCCCGCTCAAGGATGCTCTTGCCAAAAAGGTCGTTCTGTCGGTTGCCTGGACCTGGGACAGTGCCAAGTGGGAGCAGGTCCTGCCGGGCGTCGCGCATATCTCGACGGTGCCCAACACGCCGGTTTCGGTGGGCGAGGGCGTCATCGCCTGCGAGAAGGCTTCGACGCTTAACGACGAGCAGCGTGCTGTGGTGCTCGACCTGCTCGGTAAGCTTGGCGCTGTCGTCGAGCTCGACACAAGCCTGCTGTTTGTGGGCGGCACGGTGGGTGGTTGCGCTCCGGCGTTTGTCGCCATGACAATCGAGGCCCTGGGCGATGCGGCGGTCAAGCACGGTATCCCGCGTGCGGATGCTTATCGCATTGTGAGCCAGATGGTGCTGGGTACGGCAAAGCTGCAGCTTGCAACTGGCCAGCATCCTGCGGCGATGAAGGTTGCCGTATGCTCGCCCGGTGGTGCCACCATCAAGGGCGTCGTTGCACTCGAGGACGCCGGCATGCGCAGCGCCCTGGTCAAGGCAATCGACGCAACCCTCCAGTAAAACCGACCAAAAAAGGGACAGTTTATTATGGCAGGTTTTTCCTGCGGTTTTGTCCTTTTAGCGAAAAGTGCCCCGCAACTGGCTCAATTCCAGTTGCGGGGCACTTGCGTTTGCCCAGATAAAACCGACCAAAATTAACCTGTCCCTTTTTGGCAGGTTAGTCCCAGAAGCTGTCTTCTTCGTCCTCGGACTTGGGGCCGCGGTCGACATACATCTTATGGGTGCGCTTCTCCATTACAAAGGCAATAATCGCAAACAGCAGGATGCCGCCGGCGAAAAGGATGGCAAAACCGGTGCGGGTGCCAAACAAAAAGGAAAAAACTGCGTCCATTGGGTGCCTTCTTGCGTAGTTGAGTTGGGTCGTAAACGCTCATAAGTATATACTTGCCCATACATGTACAAGGTTGCAACCTAAATGGAATGTATATCGCCGGAGGATCTAATGCTTGATATCAAGTTTGTTCGCGAGAACCCCGATGCCATCGATGTCGCCATGGCTAACCGCCAGACGTCTTGGGATCGCGAGAAGTTCTTTGAGCTCGACGACGAGCGTCGTGCCGTCATCACCGAGGTTGAGGAACTTCAAGCCACGCGCAATGCCGAGTCCAAGAAGATCGGCGCCCTGATGAAGGAGGGCAAGAAGGACGAGGCCGAGGCCGCCAAGGAGGCCGTGCGCGCCGTCAACGAGAAGATTGACGGTCTGGCCGAGCGCCGCACCGCCCTCGAGCAGGAGCAGTACGACTTCATGGCTCACCTGCCCAACATTCCTTGCGAGGCCACGCCGTACGGCAAGGACGAGGACGAGAACATCGAGCGTCGCCGCTGGGGCACCCCGCGCGAGTTCGACTTCGACTTTAAGCCGCACTGGGATCTGGGCACCGATCTGGACATCCTCGACTTCGAGCGTGGCAACAAGCTCTCCGGCAGCCGCTTCACCGTTCTCGGTGGCGCCGGCGCCCGCCTGGAGCGCGCCCTTATCAACTTCTTCCTGGACACGCACACGAGTCGTGGCTTTAAGGAGTGGTGGCCGCCCATCGTCGTCAAGCGTCAGACCATGTTCGGTACGGGTCAGCTGCCCAAGTTCGAGGACGACGCCTATCACGTCTCGGGCGACAACTTCCTGATCCCTACCGCCGAGGTCGTGCTCACCAACCTGCACGCCGGTGAGGTCCTCGACGCCGACACCCTGCCGCGCCGCTACACCGCCTTCACCCCCTGCTTCCGCGAGGAGGCCGGTTCCGCCGGTCGCGATACCCGTGGCATCATCCGTCAGCACGAGTTCGACAAGGTCGAGATGGTCAAGTTCGCTAAGCCGGAGGAGTCCGACGAGGAGCTCGAGAGCATGACCGCCGAGGCCGAGTACCTGCTGCAGCAGCTGGGCCTTCCGTATCGCGTGATTAGCCTGTGCACCGGCGACTTGGGCTTCTCTGCCCGTCAGACCTACGACATCGAGGTCTGGCTGCCGAGCTACAACGCCTACAAGGAGATCAGCTCCTGCTCCAACTGCGGTGACTTCCAGGCCCGTCGCGCCAACATCAAGTATCGCGACCCCGAGAACTTCAAGGGTTCGCGCTACCTGCACACCCTTAACGGTTCCGGCCTGCCGGCTGGCCGTACCATGGCTGCCATTCTGGAGAACTACCAGAACGCCGACGGCACCATCACGATCCCCGAGGTCCTGCGTCCCTACATGGGCGGCCTCGAGAAGATCGAGCCGGTCGCGTAACTTGGCTGCATAAGCGATTTGCTAGGGCACTCCTTTTTGGGGTGCCCTTTTTGTGTGCGGCCATACCATGCTGTGCGGACAGCTCAATAGAAAACACACGAACAACTGTTCTGTATACAGCCATCTACCTGCTATGCTTTTGCTAATTAAGAGCGAGAGAAAGGGGACGCGATGGAGCTGTTTGATGATCGGGTGGTTTTGTTTGAGAGCGACGAGGGCGGGGAGTACCTGCTTGTGACGTGTGAGCCGTCTGGCATGGGTGGCCTGGTGGTTCGACAGACGAGCGAGGGTCCGTTGACCCAATGGTGCTACGAGGAGTCGCCGCATGTGGTTGAGACGTTTGTGGCGCACGAGGGGCTTGTGGCCCTAGAGCATTTCTATGGGGTCCAGACATCTAATCAGGTTGCTCGCATGTTGAGCATCTCGTTTGCCGATTATGATTGTGCCCAGCGGGTGAGATCGCTCCTGAGGGAACTTGATGCTAAGTTTGACGTGATCGAAAAGCCAATCGATCGTACGGGGAATGGCGGTATATGCGGAGCAGCATGACAAGACTGCGTTCCACAAAAAAGTTTGAAATTGTGCTTGACTCCAATAAGCTAAAGTGGTTTTATATGTCTTGCGCTGCGGCGTTACCTCAGCTGGATAGAGGGTCTGACTACGAATCAGAACGTCATAGGTTCGAATCCTATACGCCGCACCAATTGAAATTGAAAGCCTCCGGCAACGGGGGCTTTTCTTTTAGGCGGACGCCGCATGGATTCGAACCTCGGTCGAGGCGCGGGCGTCAAGAAAACGCGGAGCGTTTTTAGCCCGCGGGCGAGCACGCCGGCAGGCGGGCGAA